>DATGUH010000160.1:0-4514 GCA_035301445.1 Pseudogracilibacillus sp.
ATTGAAATTTATTGATAATAAAGGAATAACGGATCCACAAGTTAATTTAGCAATTGAAGAATATGTGCTTAAAAACTTTGGTGAAAAAGATACATATTTATTGTTTTATGTGAATGAGCCTTCTATCATTGTCGGTAAAAACCAAAACTCTGTTGAAGAAATAAACACAGATTATGTTGATGAAAATAATATTAAAGTGGTTCGCCGTTTATCAGGTGGAGGAGCGGTCTATCACGACTTAGGGAATTTAAACTTTAGCTTTATAACAAAAGATGACGGAGATAGCTTTCATGACTTTCAAAAATTTACTCAACCTGTTGTAGAAGCTTTAAATAAAATAGGGGTACCTGCGGAGTTAGTCGGCAGAAATGACTTACAAATTGAAGGAAGAAAATTTTCCGGTAACGCTCAATTTTCTACAAAAGGGCGCATGTTTAGTCATGGTACTTTAATGCTTGATTCGGAATTAGAACATATTGTATCAGCACTTAATGTTAAAAAGGAAAAAATCGAATCAAAAGGAATAAAATCCATCCGTAGTCGGGTTACTAATATCTCGGAATACTTGGATGAACCAATTACGATGGACGCTTTTAAAGAAATTATTTTAAAATATATATTTGATGTAAAAAACGTTAGCGACGTACCAACTTTTGAACTCACACAGGCAGATTGGGATAATATTTACGAAATTTCCAAGAACCGTTATCAGAAATGGGAATGGAACTATGGCAAATCACCTGCGTATAACAAACAAGCGTCCCATAAGTTTCCTTCGGGATTACTCGATGTACGATTAGATGTGGATAAAGGAAAAATAAAAAACTGTAAAATTTTTGGTGACTTCTTTGGACTTGGAGAAGTGACTGATATAGAAGAAAAGCTAATTGGAATCAATCATGAACGTAAAGCGATTGAAGAAGCCTTGGAAAATATCGATATCCCATATTATTTAGGAAAGATAACGAAAGAAGAATTTGTCAATTTAATTTATTAATAGAAGAGCCCTAGCGAATGAATAAATCATATAATCGCAGGGCTTTTTTGTCTTACAATTTCATAATTAGATTTATTGAATGAAAATCCGAACGTTTAAAATACGATTTCTTCGTTAAAAATTTTACAGTAATTCAAATTTGATAGTGAAACAGTTGCCTTTTCGGAAAAACATGCTAATATAGTTCATAATCCCTATTACTCCACTTATACGGAAGGGTGGAAGCGGTTAAATGTTAAAAGATAAGGTCATTTATACTTATGAAATGAACCCATTCACAATGGCAGTTCTATCAAAGGAAAAATCAAATGGTACTTTTAGCACGGTTGTTCTTGAAGAAAACGAAGAATATACTGTTTTTCAAACACCAACAAAAATGATTGATTTTGCATGTAAGTTTTACGGCTCGAGTTTACGTGGAAGATTGGACGGAACCAAGGATGTTTGTAATATCACCTATAAAGCTCCGATTGTTATAGAACCCGGATCTGGTATGTATTTCTTTCCTACTGAATCACCCCAAAATAAGAGCTGTTCTTGGCTTGCCCATTCTTATATAGCTGATATTAATCCAATAAATGATGGATCTAAAACAGTCATTAAATTTACTAATGGTAAAATAGTCACGATTGATATTTCATATGGATCAATGCAAAACCAACTAAATCGTACGGCGCAATTCCGTTATAGACTAAATGAAAGAATGAAACTTGACCAGTAAACAAACATATCATGATTTTAATTGAATCATGCTAGCGAATATATGTAAAAGAATCATTTATTGTTTTTGATGATGATCACTTCTTTTTTATGTATGATGGATGAAGATTTTCGTTAATACTATTATAATGAGTATAAGTGGAGACTAGGGAGATTTTCCTCAACATTTTTTCATACCACATTCTAACAGTTATTTCGTAACGTAATAGGATATAATAAAGGAAATTATAAGCAGCCTATTTCATTAAATAGACATGGACAATACTTTCCAAGGAGTTACGCCTGTGATTTTATTGATTGAAATAAATATGCAAGAAGCAAATGAATTTTTAGAATACATATTAGACTTTCTGGAAAAATATAAAAATCTAGGGCCGCTTCCTGGTATTTTGTTACCGTTTATAGAGGCTTTTTTTCCATTTCTACCGTTATTTGTTTTTGTGTTGGCGAATGGTGCAGCATATGGATTGTTGAAAGGCTTTTTATATTCTTGGATTGGGGCATCTCTCGGCTCGATTTGTGTTTCAAATATTGTGAGACGACTCGGTCATAAATCATTTATTCAAAAAATTAAGAAGAACAAGCAGGTAAAGTGGGTAACATCTTGGGTAGAAAAACGTGGATTTGGATTGTTATTTATTTTATTATGCTTTCCCTTTACACCATCTGCCTTAATTGATGTAGTGGCTGGATTGTCGCGTTTGAAAATGAAGACTTATATGCTAGCTGTCTTATTAGGAAAAGCAGTTATGATATTTTCTATTGCTTATGTAGGATCCAGCATAGTTGAATTTGCTAAAAATCCCTTAAAAACCATCATTATTATTATTTGTATCGTGACATTTTGGTTAGTGGGTAAATTACTTGAAAAACGTATATTAAAATAATGAAAAAGGAGGAGATACTGATGTCATTAAGGATTATAAGAGGTAGTGCAGATAAGGCTCGTAGTAAATTTGTTTTAAATGAAATTAGAGATAAGCTTAAAAGAAACCCATCTGGTAAACCTATTTTTTATATTGTGCCTGAACAAATGACTTTTCAGCAAGAGTATCACTTATTTGGTGATGTTGTGAGGGGGAGTTCAAGGGCACAGGTAATGAGTTTTTCACGGCTGGCATGGCGTGTTATGCAGGAGAATGGAGGTAGTACAAGACAGTTTATTAGCTCCACAGGGACACAAATGATGTTACGAAAAGTTATAGAACAAAAAACAGATGGATTTCACGTTTTTCAAAAAGCGTCTGATAAGTATGGTTTCTTGAAAGAGCTTGACGGTATGATTACAGAATTTAAACGACATCGTGTAACTCCTGACATGTTAAAGGAACAAATTGATTATGCGGAAGAAAATATTGCATTGAAAAATAAATTGGAAGACTTGCATTACATATATGATGCATTAGCACATTTATTTGCTGATAAATATCTCGATGGTGAAGACCAACTGGAAATGTTAATCGAAAAAATAGTAGAGACATCATTGTTTAACGGTGCGGAGATTTTAATTGATGGGTTTCATAGATTTACTCCAAAAGAACTTGCTGTTATATCGGAACTAATGAAAGTAACCAACCGTGTTTCAGTTAATTTAACAATAAATCACACCTCAGATGACAGTGAGATAGATGAACTGGATTTATTTTATCAAACAAAACGAACCTATAATCAATTGAAAGAGCTTGCCAATGAGCATCATATTTTAATAGAAGAGGATGAGGTGTTGACCGATAAGCATAGTCGTTTTGCATCAGTTCCTCATCTTTTGCATATGGAAAAATATTTTGATGATAGGCCGGCACCAGCACTAACCGGTGTACATGACAATCCAGTTCGGGTAATGGAAGCAGTACATCCCCGTGCGGAATTAGAAGGAGTTATTCAAGAAATTCTAAGGTTGACAAGGGAAGAAGATTATCGGTACCGCGATATTGTTATCTATTTGCGTGATGCTGAAAACTATCATGATTTGATTGCTACATTGTTTCGTGATTATGATATTCCGGTGTTTTTTGATGAGAAAAAGACGATGCTTAATCACCCTTTTATTGAATTCATACGTTCTTTATTTGATGTAGTTGCTTCTAACTGGCGATATGATGCAATGTTTCGACTGCTTAAGACTGGCTTAATTCCTAAAACTGATGAAAAATATCCTTTAGACAGGAATGCCATTGATGAGCTTGAAAATTATGTGTTGGAATATGGTATTAGGTCTAAATCCATGTGGTTAGATCAGAAACCGTGGTATTTTCAAAGGTTTAAAGGTTTTGATACACAAGTACAAACAGATGCAGAAAAAAACCAAGAGATAAAAATGAATGCATGGCGCAAGCAAGTGACAGATGCTTTAAAAGATTTTGATGCATTGATAAATCGTGAAGATACTGTAAAGCACTATTGTGAAGTACTGTTTGAATTATTTGAAGCCCTTGATATACCATCGCAGCTTGAAGAGAACAGAAGATATTATGATGAAACAGACCAAGTGGAAAAAGCACGTGAGGAAGAACAAGTCTGGCAATCTATCATTCAAACGCTAGATGAGGCGGTGGAAATGATTGGTGAAGAAGTGATGAGTTTTCGAATGTTTCAAGAAACATTGGAAGCAGGAATGGAAGCTTTGGAGTTTTCCCATGTGCCCCCAACAATGGACCATGTAATTGTTGGATCAATCGATCATTCTAGAATTGATAATAAGAAATGTAGCTTTCTACTCGGTGTGAATGAAGGTCTTTGGCCAATGAAACCTCCTATTGATGGGATTATTAATGAACAGGAAAGAGAATATTTATAT
>DATGUH010000161.1:0-2825 GCA_035301445.1 Pseudogracilibacillus sp.
GCTAGGTGTTGTTCCAGGCGTTGTTTCTACAGTTATTTTCTCAATGCCTCCGACAGTTCGATTAACGAACTTAGGTATTAGGCAAGTAGATGCAGAGCTAGTTGAGGCGGCTGATGCCTTTGGTTCTACAACATGGCAGAAGTTGATGAAAGTACAAATTCCTATTTCCATGCCAACTACGCTGCAAGGAATTAACCAGACGATTATGTTATCACTTTCTATGGTTGTTATTGCATCGTTAGCTGGTGCGCCTGGTCTTGGATCAGATGTATACAAAGCGGTATCACAAGTTAAAATTGGTCTAGGGTTTGAAGCAGGGCTCGCACTTGTTATCATTGCAATGATTCTTGACCGTTTTACGCAAGGAAAAAAGAAAAAGGCTCGTTAAAATCAAGTTTAATTGCTTGACTATGTTTCAATAGTTTGCGAGAGTATTACATGTGATGTAATAATTTTTTTAGGAGGAATGTTAGTAAATGTTGGACAAATTTCGTTCTGCAAAACTACCCGTTTTAACTGTAGCTCTAAGTTCAGCTTTATTGTTGGCTGCATGCGGTGGAGACGGAAATAATAATAACGAAAATGCAGACGCACCAAACAATAATAACAACAATAACAATAATAATGGTGAGGAAACAGTTGAGCTAGGTGGCGAGGATATTACAATTCCATACGTTGCTTGGGCTGGTTCTACATCCCGTTCACCTGTTTTGGCGAAAGCTCTTGAAGAAGTAGGATATAATGTGAGCCTTGATCAAGTTGAAGGTGGACCAATGTGGACAAGTGTAGCTGATGATGAAGATACTCTTTCAGCAACAGCATGGCTTCCTGCAACTCACGGGGAATACCTTGATGAGTATGAAGATGATGTTGAAGTTTATGATGAAGCAAACTTAGTAGACACTGCACCACTATCATTGACAGTGCCTGAGTACATGATTGATGAATATGATATTGAGTCCATTGAAGATTTGAAAGATAATGAAGAACTAGGTGAAGATCTAGATTGGACTATTACTGGTATCGACCCAGGTGCTGGTATTATGGAAAACACAGAAAAAGCAATTGAAAATTACGAATTAGATGATTGGAACTTACAGGAAAGTTCTGAAGCTGCAATGATTGCTGACCTTCAAGAAAAGTATGAAAATGAAGAGCCAATTATTGTAACTGGATGGGAACCACACTGGATTTTCGCGGACATGGACTTAGAAATGTTAGAAGATCCTGATGAGATTTACGGCGGTGAAGGTGACCAAATTCAAATGATTTTCAACAAAGACTTTGAAGAAGCACACCCAGCTGCGTATAAAATTGCCACTCAATTTGTGGAAGACTGGTCTGAAGATGATGAAGATGAATTAATGCCTCCTATTTTCGTTGACGACGAAGATCCAGAAGATGTAGCACAACAATTCATCGATGACAATCCTGACCGTCTTGAAACTTGGACAGAAGGCGTAGATGTAGAATAATTAATTTATTGAATAAGATTGCTTTATATTGAGATTTCTATCTTTTATAAAGTGAATTCAATAATAATCAAGTGGCTTCGGTATCTCTAACAAAGAGAGCCGGAGCCACTTTTTTGATTTTATAGTGGTGAAAGGAACGAATAGTGCATTATAAAAAATGAGATAAAAATTGGAGCGAGAATATTCCTCACTCCAATTTGGATGATTAGACTTTCTTATTTCTACCCGTGTATTATTTTTGAGTGTTTTCATGTTATGCTCATTGGGAAGGTTATGCGCGTCTAGCTGCGCGTTGAATTGGATCCCATGCACCGTTATAAGGGGGAGCATAACTTAGGTCAAGGTCTTCTATATCATCTACTTTCATTTTATTAAAAAGAGCCGTCGCTAGTACATCTACTCGTTTATCTACCCCTTTTTCTCCTATGATTTGACCACCGAGTAGCCTGCGATTATCTTTTTGATATACTAGTTTTATATGAATAGGCTGCGCATTCGGGTAATATCCTGCAATGTCTGTTGCTTTTATTTTTACAGATTTATATGGGATGTTTAACCTCTCCGCTTCATTTTCAGATAATCCGGTTTTTCCTAAGGATAGATCCATAAATTTAATAATGGATGATCCCGTAATTCCTTGAAACTTACGTGGGTGTCCTGCCATATTCATACCTGCAATACGACCTTGTTTATTGGCTGTAGTTCCAAGTGGGATATAATCATCTTGTTCTTTTACCAAATGATATTGTAGGGCACAATCACCTGCTGCATATATATCTTTTATATTTGTTTCCATGTAATGATTTGTTTTAATTGCTCCTTTAATGCCCGTATTAATGCCAGTATCTTTTATAAAAGCTGTGTTTGGGTCTATACCAGTAGAAATGACTACTAGATCGGTGGAATAGGTTGATTGATCTGTTTCAACTGAGGTGACGGCATCTTTTCCGTTTAAACCGGTAACACTTTCATTAACCATCAATTCAATATCATGTTTTATGGCTTCATCATGAATATATTGTGCCATATCAGAATCAAATATCTTTCCAACAAATGGGCTCCTATGAATTAAACGAACCTTTTTGCCAAGCATTCTAAAGCTTTCTGCCATTTCTAATCCAATATACCCACCACCAATTACAGTTACATTTTGTATATCTTCATGTAGGTCATCCATCATTTTATGAGCATCTGGAATTGTCTTTAACATGTGAACACCAGAGAGATTAACACCTTCCCAATTAGGGCTTGTAGGGGAAGCACCACTAGCAATTAAAAGCTTGTCATAAGTAATTTTGAATGTTTCTTTTGATATTGTATGTTGTCCAGACACGGTTTTTGATTTTGGAT
>DATGUH010000162.1:0-3739 GCA_035301445.1 Pseudogracilibacillus sp.
GGAGCTGAAATTCACTTGCCATTCGGAGGTACTAAAGGTACAGGTAATGGTCACCGTGACTCTGGAGTTCAAGCATTGGACGTTTATACAGAATGGAAAGCTGTTTACGTAGATTACAGCGGAAAATTACAACGTGCACAAATTGACGTTGATTAATAAAGATAAGAAGTGTTATGAAGCAGAAAATCCATTTCTAATATTAGAAATGGATTTTTTCAAAAGTAGGTATTTTAAAAGGAGAGTTAAAAGTGGGATTTACATCACAAAAGATTAAAGATATACCTCCGTATATATTTTCGGAAATCAATAAAAAGAAAGCCGAATTAAAAAATAAAGGTGTTGATGTGATTGATCTTGGAATCGGAGACCCTGATTTGTCGACTCCACAGCCAATCATAGATGAACTCATTAAAGAAATGGGAGATCAGCAGAACTTTAAATATTCCAATTACAGTGGATGTATAGAGTTTCGAGAAGCTGTAGCATCATATTATAAAAAACAGTATGACGTAGATTTGGATCCAGAAACAGAAATACTAACGTTGATAGGATCTAAAGAAGGGATTGCTAATCTCGTACCTACAGTAGTAAACCCGGGTGAATATGTACTCGTACCTGATCCAAGTTATGGAGTTTACCGAATGGCAGCACATTTGGCAGATGCTCAGACGTATTCGATGCCAATTACAGAAGAAAATAATTTTACACCGGAACTAGAGAAGTTGCCGGATGACATCAAAAAACAAGCGAGCCTTATGTTTCTCAATTACCCATCTAATCCAACAGCAGCAATGGGGGATCTTGATTTTTTTAATAAGGCGGTAACGTTTGGAAAAGAGAATAGTATTCCGATAGCCCATGACTTTGCATATAACACTGTTTCCTTTAACGACCCTGCTCCTAGCATGATGCAAGCTGAAGGAGCGAAAGACATTGCGGTTGAATTTGGCTCACTCTCCAAGAGCTACAATATGACAGGTTGGCGTATCGGTTATGTGGTCGGGAATAAAGAAATTATTAAGGGATTATCCGTCATCAAAAGTAATACGGATACAAGTCAGTTTTTGCCCGTGCAGAAAGCAGCGGCTTTTGCTTTAAATATGGATCAATCTGTCGTTACTGAAAATGTTGAAATTTATCGTGAACGAATGAATGCATTTGTTGAAGGATTAAGTAAATTAGGGCTTGATGTAACACCTCCTGATGGAAGTTTCTTTGTATGGTTTCCGGTTCCTAAAGGTTATACGTCAGGAACATTTGCTAGCGAAGTGCTTGAAAAATGCGGTGTAGTCGTCACACCTGGTTCCGCATTCGGTACATCAGGTGAAGGTTATGCCCGTGTTTCTCTTACACATTCAGTCGAACGTCTGCAAGAAGTAATCGATAGACTTAAAAAAGTTCTTTGATTCGAAAAGTAAAAAAGATTAACAACCTATGTTTCTATGCGTTGTTCAAGAATTACCTATGATATGAAGCATATGCTATGAAGAATAGACATAAAAAAACTCTGCATATTTTGTAAGTGATAGGTTATAGGACTAAACGGAATATGCAGAGAAAATATGAGTCAATTTCATAACTGGTTTTATTGAATGAAAAAATCAAACGCCTAACAAATAAATTTCGTTAACATCGTTTTTAGGAATTTAACTCAAATGGCTGGAACGGAAGGCGTCCGCCTGTAGCGAAAGCCATTTTTGAGCAAATATTAATGTTGATTTGAGGAGGGATTTGTTCATCAGTAGATATTTTGATTGCCCTTGCAAACATCATCCATATTTTTGAAAGGGTGTGGTAATCATTCGCTCAAAATGATATGAAAAGTAATTCACACCGGAATAAGTGACAGCGGTTACATTTTGTGTTTTAATACTATATTTTTTATACGCTGACTTTAACGGAGGGATATGTTTGGAAACAATAATTATTATTGAAATGATATTGTACTTTTTACTCATTGTTGGTGTTGGTTTGTTTTTTGGCAGGCAGAAAATGAATCGCTCTAAATTTTTATTAGGAGGCAAAGAGTTACCTGGCTGGGCACTTGCTTTTTCAGAAAGAGCAACAAGTGAATCTTCCTGGCTAATATTAGGCTTTACTGGTTTTACTTTTTTAACAGGTTTATCCGCTATATGGACCATAGTAGGAATGGTATTAGGGATTAGCTTTACCTGGCTTGTGCTTGCTAAGAAGTTCATGATTGAAACGGATAAACATAAAGTGTTGACACTGACAGATTATTTGGCAGTACGTTTTCCGAATCATGGTGTATACATTCGGATATTAGCGACCATTTTGATCCTTATATTTTTCGTGTTTTATGTTGGAGCTCAATATGACGGTGTTGGAAAAACATTTTTAACGATATTTGATTTAACGCCAACGACTGGTATTATCATATCGACCGTCGTTGTGATTGTGATAGCCTTTGCTGGTGGTTTTATTTCAGTTGTATGGACGGATATGATTCAAAGTGTCATGATGTTAATCGTTCTAGGTGGTATGCCGATAATAGCGTTTATACATCTTATGAATAATGATATATCGATTGTACAAGAAATGCAGGTAGCTGGTAATGGAGTAGATACTTGGACTGGTGGAGTAACAGGGTTTGCATTCGGTTTATTATTCTTTAATAATTTCTCCTATTTCTTTGGTTACTTAGGAGGGCAGCCACAATTAACGACGAGATTTATGGCACTACGAAATAAAAAGGAAGCAAAAACAGCAAGTATTACAGGGATTGTTTGGACATTGATAGCTTTCTTTGGTGCCTTTTTCATAGGTTTAACAGCCATTGGTATGTACAATGTAAGTGATTTTGCGGATGAAGAAGTGGTGCTTCCAACGATGATCATGGATTTAACACCTCCTTGGATAGCCGGTATATTAATATCTGGTATTCTAGCGGCAATGATAACGACAGCAACATCACAAATCATGGTCGTTACCAGCTCTATTAGTGAAGACTTGATGAATAAAAGCTTTAAAATTAATTTAAGTGAAGAAAAATGGGTGCTTGTTTCTAGAATCGTCATTGTTGTTACTGGTTTACTAGCGCTTGTTATGGCAATTTTATCTTCCAATCTAGTGTTAACCGTTGTCGGATGGGCATGGGCAGGTGTCGGTTCTACCTTGTCTGTTGCAGTTCTGCTCACTTTCTTTTGGAAGAGGTATTCTGGTATTGGTGTCATTGCAACGATATTATCCGGACTCATCGGTACATTAATTTGGATTAACACGCCATTGGATGAAATTATCAGTGCAAGATTTACAACATTTTTTATCGCCTTGATTTTTGGAGTAGTGTTCAGTTATTTATTCCCAGAGAAGCGAGAAGAAGAGACAGAAGCATAATGATAAGTGATATAAATATTTAAGAGTATTACATTTTTTCTGTAGATGTAGTAAGTTCAATGGTATGGAGTAAAGTATATGTGGATAGATTGTCATGTTAATCATCTTACGAATCATGTAAGTTAAGCAATAAAATGTTGTTTAGCAATTGAATACTCATTTCAATGTCAATACTTGACACTTGTTAGTGATAAAAGATATATTATCAGTATATAAAGAAACGTTGAAACAGGATTAGTACAGTGTCTTGTCTTTTTCAGAAAGGGAATGGGGATGCGAATTTCCAAAGACAAACATTGGAACCTACCTGTCATAGTTCACATCCAGTTGCAAGGATGTGCGATTTCATATCGTTAACATGAAAAGTGTACTTGTTCGCAAG
>DATGUH010000163.1:0-6226 GCA_035301445.1 Pseudogracilibacillus sp.
AAGAAATGTTAGAATGCATCTACACGCAACTCCTTTCGCTTGTTTTGTGGTTAATTCAAGTGTAACAAATTTGGAGATTGCGTGTGTTTTTATTTTCTAAATATTTTCTGAACCCCAACATATATTATAGAGCCAAAAAAAGAAACTGGTTATCCAGCTTCTTGCGTGATGTTATATTATTTCTTCGGTTGAAATTTTTCATTTTCTTTTCTTTCAGATGCAAGTACGTCTTTTCTTGTAAGGTTGACACGGCCTTGTTTATCAATTTCTTTCACTTTCACCATTATCTTATCTCCAATAGAAACCACATCTTCTACTTTATTCGTGCGTTCTTCTTGGAGTTGAGAAATATGCACTAAACCGTCTTTTCCTTTAAATAATTCGACAAAAGCACCAAACTTCTCAATACGTTTTACTGTTCCTAAATAAATTTGACCAACTTCGACTTCTCGAACTAAGTCTTCAATAATGGACTTCGCCTTATCATTCATACTTTGATCTGTCGAAGAAATATAAACAGAACCATCTTGTTCAATATCTATTTTAACACCAGTTTCATCGATAATTTGATTAATCTGCTTACCGCTTGGCCCAATAACATCTCTAATTTTATCCGGATTGATACTCATTGTTGTAATTTTTGGTGCGTAATCGGATAATGCCGTATTCGGTTCACTAATTGTTTCAAGCATAGAATCAAGTATTTTTAACCTTCCTGATTTAGCCTGTTCCATGGATTCTTCTAAGATATCTTTAGATAGACCATCAATTTTAATGTCCATTTGCAAAGCAGTTATGCCTTTTGCTGTTCCAGCTACTTTAAAGTCCATATCTCCAAGCGCATCTTCCATTCCTTGGATGTCTGTTAAAATAGAATAGTTTTCACCAGTTTTAATCAGTCCCATAGCGATCCCTGCAACAGGTGCGGCAATTGGTACACCAGCATGCATCATTGCTAACGTACTTGCACAGATACTTGCTTGTGAAGAAGAACCATTTGATTCTAACACTTCTGATACGAGACGAATTGTATATGGAAAGGTATCTTCAGATGGTACTACCTTTTCAAGTGCCTTTTCACCAAGTGCCCCATGGCCAATTTCTCTACGGCCAGGTCCTCTGATTGGTCCCGTTTCCCCAACACTAAAATTCGGGAAGTTATAATGATGCATAAAACGTTTAGATTCTTCCAAGTCAAGTCCATCCAATATTTGCACGTCACCTAAAGCTCCTAGTGTACAAACACTTAATACTTGTGTTTGTCCTCTAGTAAATAAACCTGAACCATGCGTTCGCGGTAAAATACCTACACGGGAGGATAAAGGACGAATTTCGTCTGGTTGTCTACCATCTGGACGTACTTTCTCATCTGTAATCAAACGACGCACTTCTGCTTTGACAATATCATCTAATGTCATTTTTACATGACTGATGGCCTCTTCGTCATCTTCATATGAGGCAACAATTTCTTCCTTTACTGAATCGATTGCTTCCTCACGCGCTTCTTTTTCTTCTACTTGAATTGCTTTAGTCAATCGTTCTTTCGCTGCATTAATCACATTTTCCCTAATGGTTTGATCAGCTTCAAATATCGTAAATTCTCTTTTCTCCTTGCCAGCTTTTGTACTAATTTCTTCTTGAAATGCGACAAGTCGAATAATTTCTTCATGAGCAAACATTATCGCATCCAACATCACGTCTTCTGTTACTTCATCTGCTTCTGCTTCAACCATGTTAATGGCGTCTTTAGTACCTGCAACAGTTAATGACAAATCACTTTTTTCTTGCTCCTCGATAGATGGATTAATAATAAACTCCCCATCAATCCGACCTACATTTACCCCTGCAATCGGTCCATCAAAAGGTATATCGGAAATCGATAGTGCAATAGATGCCCCAATCATAGCAGCCATTTCAGAAGAACAATCTTGATCAACACTCATGACTGTAGTAATTACTTGTACATCATTCCGGAACCCATCTGGAAATAGTGGTCTTATAGGGCGGTCAATCAGTCTTGATGATAAAATTGCCTTTTCACTAGGGCGCCCCTCTCTTTTAATAAATCCACCTGGAATCTTTCCGACTGCATACAACTTCTCTTCATAGTTAACTGTTAACGGGAAAAAAGGTAAGTCTTTTGGTTCTTTAGATGCAGTAACAGTAGCAAGCACACTCGTATCTCCATACTTAACCATACATGCACCACTTGCTTGCTTAGCTAATTCGCCTACTTCCACAACTAAATCATGTCCATTTATTTTCGTGGAAAAAACTTGCTTATTTTCTGACATATGTAATACTCCTTTCTAATAACATTCAATACTACTCTTTTTGTTTATTTAATATAATTAATGTACGAATAGATACTGTACTTAGTAATATTTGTATATACATAAATTTTTAAACATTCATTCATTTTCATTCAAGTAAAAAAAGCAGGATTTCTCCTGCTTCTTTCCATTTATCGGCGTAGTCCAAGTTTTTGAATGACAACGCGATAACGAGTTACATCATTATTACGTAGATAGTTTAGTAAATTACGGCGTTTACCAACCATTTTTAATAAACCACGACGAGAATGATGGTCTTTGCTATGCGTACGTAAGTGCTCATTCAAATTATTGATTTCATCTGTAAGAATTGCAATTTGTACCTCTGATGAACCAGTATCGTTCTCATGTACTTTAAATTCATTGATGATTTCTTGTTTACGTTCTGTTGACATACCCATCTTTCGTCACCTCCTAATTTCATTAATCCCCATTCCCCTAGCAAACGTCGGAGATACGTTTTGCCAAGCGATGGTTCTATAATAGCTTAACTTTTTCTGTTAAAAAAATCAAGAGAATATACTTAGATTATTCTTCGTTTAATCCTCTAAAATAGTGACGTATTTGTACTTCATCCTCTTTCATCTGAGCAATTAGATTTTCCATTCCATCAAACTTTATTTCTGGCCGAATAAACTCATACCAATAAACGGTTACTGTTTCATCATATATATCTTCATCAAAATCAAGTATGTTTACTTCTGCAACTGGATGCTCTAAGTCTTCTTTGAAAGTTGGAACCAATCCTAGACTTGCCATACCATCATACGTTTCTCCTTTAACAGTAATTCGGACTGCGTAAACACCAATTTTCGGAAGTAATTTTTCATCGTCTATTTGTAAATTAGCAGTTGGGAATCCCATTTTCTGACCACGCTTATCGCCTGATATGACAGTGCCAGTAGTTGTAAAGTGGCGTCCGAGTACATGGTTGGCAAGATTGATTTCTCCCTCTTTTAGTGCTTTACGAATGTTAGTAGAACTTGCCTTTTCACTATCCACTTCCACTTTATCTACTGCACTAACTTGGAATGCTCCATTTCTGTATAAGTCAATATTCTCCATATTGCCTTTTCCTTTATGACCATATGTGAAGTCAAAGCCAGCTACCAAATGTTTAATATGTAAACCAATTATGAAATGATCGATGAAATCCTTTGGTGAAAGTAAAGATAATTCTTTATTAAAGGATATTATATAAAACTTATCGACACCAAGCGAAGCAAGCATTGTTTCTTTTTCGGACTGTGGTGTAATATATGAAACGCTTGTCACATTCTTTTGCAATACGACGGAAGGATGTGGATAGAAAGATATGACTGCACTAGTCTTCTTCTCTTCTTGAGCAAGTTTTACTGCTTTTTGGATGACTGCCTGATGTCCTTTATGAACTCCATCAAAAAAGCCAATTGCTGCAACCGTTTCCGGAAGATTTTCTCTTATTAAATCATGTGGATATGTTAAATTAATTGTTTCCATCTTTATTCACCATCACTTCTGAGTCAAATTAAAAACCCGGACAGGCTTTATAATATTCCCTCGTTTTTCATAAATAGCAAGTAATTTATCCTCATACATCATCTTAAACGGATCAGTACCTACATGTTTTTCCGGGAGGGGTAATTTTTGTCCATAAGATACCCTTTTAGCAGTTGCCTCATTTAACTGAATAGCATCCATATGTGTTAACAAACGCTCTACAGGTAGTAGAAGACTCGATGCTTCTTTTTGTAGAGCTTTTTCTTCTAGCTCTGTAAAGGTAACTGTTTCTTTAAAAGAAATGCCATCACTTACTGTACGTATAAGTGTCCCCATATGTGCAGGGATACCTAATGCCTTACCGATATCGACACATAATGTTCGAATATAAGTGCCCTTAGAACAAACAACCCGTACTCGAATCACTCCACTTGCTACATCGTTTTCTAACTGTTCTAGTTCATGAATCATAATTTGCCGTACTGGTCTTTCTATATCAATCCCCTGTCTGGCATATTCATACAACTTTTTACCCTGTACTTTCACGGCTGAATACATCGGTGGAACTTGGCTGATAATACCTGTAAACATATTTAGAATACGATTTATCTCTGTATCAGATGGCATGTCAAATTGCGATGTTTGTGTCACTGTTTCTCCTAGCGCATCTTCTGTTGTTGTTGAACGTCCGAGTTGAATATCTGCAATATATTCTTTAACATGCCCTGTAAGAAATGGGATAACTTTTGTTCCTTCTCCCAAACATATTGGTAACACTCCTTCAACTTCAGGATCCAAAGTACCTGTGTGTCCTACTTTTTTTTGTCCTAATATTTTACGGAGTTTAAAAACACAATCATGGGAAGTGGGACCTTTTGGTTTAAACAATGGAAGAATCCCGTCCACAATAAACACCCCACTATTTATGTAAAACCTGTACCGCTTGTCTTTAAAACAAACGGTATCAGATTATCATTTTATTCTTTATCTAAGTCTTTTAATATTTTTTCAATACGGTTTCCGTGTTCATGAGCTTCATCAAATTCAAATACCACTTCGGGTGTTTTTCTGAGACGTATTCTGTTACCAATTTCAGAACGGACAAATCCTTTTGCCTTATTTAATCCTTTAATGGACGCCTCTTTTTCTTCTTCGTCCCCTAAAACAGAAACATAGACAGTTGCATGTTGCAAATCATTTGTTAACCCTACATCTGTCACAGTAACAAAACCAACTCGTGGATCTTTTAACTTACGATTCAATACATCCCCGATTTCCTTTTTCATTTGCTCTGCTACACGATTTACTCTTGTTTGATCCATGTGCTCACCTCATGGTACATATATTTATTAGAGACGGTACATGTCAGCCATCGTTATATCCAGTTCAGGAGTTTCGTCAATCAAATGTTGCACTTGTTGCAAAACTCTTTCACCATGCTGATATTCATTTGTTACAATGACTGCTACCAACTTTGTTCGCTGCCATACATTCTGAAAGTCCGTCTCAGCGATCGATACATTGAAACTATTTTTAATTCGATCGATAATTGATTTAACTGTTGACCTTTTTTGTTTCAAAGACTGTGCTTCATAAATGATGCACTCTACTTCTAAACAAACGATAATCATGTCCGTTTAATTTCTTCCATAATAAAGGCTTCAATGATATCTCCTGTTTTAATATCGTTAAAGTCCTTAATTGTTATACCACATTCATAATTTTTCTGTACTTCCTTCACATCATCCTTAAATCTTTTCAGTGCTAACAATTCTCCTTCGAATTGAACAACGCCATCACGAATTAACCGTACTTGACTATTTCTTGCTATTTTTCCGTCTATCACATAACTTCCGGCAATCGTTCCAATACGGGATACTTTGAATGTTTCACGTACTTCTGCTTTACCAATCACTTTTTCCTCGTATTCTGGGTCTAACAAGCCTTTCATTGCCGCCTCAATCTCTTCAATGGCTTGATAGATGACGCGGTGCAAACGAACATCTACCTGTTCTGATTCTGCCGCTTTCTGTGCGTTTACATCTGGGCGTACATTAAAGCCAATAACAATTGCATTGGATGCAGAAGCTAATATTACGTCCGATTCTTTAATTGCGCCAACCCCGATATGAATGATGTTAATGTTAACTGTTTCTACTTCAATTTTTCTTAAAGAAGCTGCAAGGGCCTCTGCAGATCCCTGTACGTCTGCTTTAATAATAACATTTAAATCTTTCATTTCACCTTGTTTAATTTGTTCAAACAAATCATCCAAGCTGATTTTAGTCTGTGATCCTCGACTTTCAACAATATGCTTCTGTTGACGTGATTCCCCGATTTGTCTTGCCTGTTTTTCATCACGGAAAACAAGGAATTGGTCTCCTGCTTGAGGTACTGCATTAAGTCCAGTAATT
>DATGUH010000164.1:0-12224 GCA_035301445.1 Pseudogracilibacillus sp.
CGGGCAATCTCTTCTGCTACCAGTTTAACATAAGCCGGTTCATTTCTTTTTCCCCTATTCGGATGGGGTGCTAAAAATGGAGCGTCCGTTTCAATTAACAATCGATCCAACGGTATTAATTTAGCTACTTCTTTTACCTCGTGTGCATTTTTAAATGTTACAGGGCCTCCTAAGGATATGTGAAAATTTAAATCCAGAACAGGTTGCACTTCCTCACGTGTTGCACTATAACAATGCATTATCCCACCGATTTCCTGTGCATTTTCCTCCTGCAAAATTTTAATCACATCATCCGTTGCTTCTCTATTATGAATAATAATTGGCATCTTTAACCTTTTTGCAAGTCGAATTTGTTTACGGAAAACGACTGCTTGTATGTCTTTCGGAGAAGTATCCCAGTGATAATCTAATCCCATTTCTCCAAGTGCAACAACTTTGTTATGATGTGACAACTTTTCCAACCAATCAAGATGCTCTTCATGATAATCAACGGCATCAACCGGATGCCAACCAACTGCTGCGTATATATTGTCATGACTTTCTGCAATTTCAATGGCAAGTGGAATCGTTTCTTCATCAAATCCTACAACGACCATTCGTGTCACTCCAGCATCATGTGCCCGTTTAATAACTTCTTCTCGGTCATCTTGAAATTGTCTTGCATTCAAATGAACATGTGTATCAAATAACATATCAACATTCCTCCATCTTATAAAACTTCAATTAGTTCAAGTTTTACTACTAGTTACATTGCCATAAATGAAAAAAGGTCTCCCTCCTTTATAGCGAGTTTGACCCTTTCATTTTCCTTATTTCACAACAGACCCATTTGGTAAACTTTGATCTGTTTGTGCTAAAGAAAGATTTCCATCCTTATCTTCTCCAGATAAAATCATTCCTTCAGACATTTCTCCCCGTAATTTAACCGGTTTGAGGTTTGTTACACAAATAACTTTTTTGCCAATTAAATCGCTCGGTGTGTAATATTTTGCAATTCCAGAAATGATTTGTCGTTTATGATTGCCTAGATCGACTTGCAGCTGCAGAAGTTTATCGGCCTTTTTCATTTTATCTGCTTTCACAATTTCACCAACACGTAAATCCAATTTCATAAAGTCATCGAATACTACTTCTGGCTTTTCTTCAGCTGCTTCGTCCACTTCCGTTTCAGAAGATTTATCCGGACCTGTCATCATATTTTTAATTTTTTCTACATCTGCTTTCATATCAAGTCGTGGAAAGATTGGTGTTCCCTTTTCTACTTTTATACCTGCAGGGATTTTACCTTGTTCATGTATACTGTTCCAACTCTTATAAGCCGCATCAGTCAAACCAAGCTGACTAAACATTTTGTCCGGTGTATCCGTTAAAAATGGCTGTAGCATTACTGCTGATATCCGTAACGCCTCTACCAAATGAGCCATTACATTGCCTAAACGTTCTTTTTTATTTTCATCTTTTGCTAATACCCATGGCTCTGTTTCATCAATATATTTGTTCGTACGGCTAATCAACTTCCAGATAGACGCCAACGCTACAGAAAAATGCATGCCTTCCATCGCTTCTTCTACTTCTGTAACTGTTTCTTTCATCAATTGTTCCAACTGTTGATCATATTCGGTTTCACTAGGGACAAACGCTCGAATCTCTCCGTTAAAATACTTACTAATCATTGCAACGGTACGGTTTAATAAGTTACCAAGATCATTAGCAAGGTCATAATTCATCCGCTCAACAAAACCTTCCGGAGTGAAGACACCGTCCGAACCAAAGGCCACCTCACGAAGTAAATAATACCGTAATGCATCCAAACCATATTCGTCAATCAGTACATGCGGGTCAACGACATTACCTTTTGATTTAGACATTTTGCCATCCTTCATTAAAATCCAACCGTGTGCAAAAATCTTTTTCGGTAATGGTAAATCCAATGCCATCAATATGATTGGCCAATAAATCGTATGAAAGCGAACAATTTCTTTCGCCATTAAGTGTACATCTGCTGGCCAATACTTTTTAAACAAAGATTCATCATCCGTACCGTACCCAAGTGCTGTAATATAATTCGTCAATGCATCAATCCACACATAAATGACATGCTTTGGATCTCCTGGAACTTTAATCCCCCAGTCAAATGTTGTTCTAGAAATGGCTAAATCCTCTAAGCCGGGCTTAATAAAATTGTTCAACATCTCATTTTTTCGGCTTTCTGGTTGTATGAACTCCGGGTTTTCCTCGTAATATTTCACCAGACGATCTGCATACTTGCTCATTTTGAAAAAGTACGATTCTTCTTTTACCTTTTTCACTTCTTTACCACAGTCAGGGCAATGTCCATCCTCTAATTGATAATCAGTAAAGAATGATTCACAAGATACGCAGTACCAACCTTCATACTCATCCAGGTAAATATCTCCTTGATCTTGTAGCTGTTGGAAAATTTTCTGAACAACTTTTGTATGGCGTGACTCTGTCGTTCTAATAAAGTCATCATTCGTTATTTTAAGCTTCTTCCATAATTCCTGTATTGAACCAACAATATCGTCGAGGTATGCATTTGGCTCCATATTTGCTTCATGTGCTGCTTTTTGTATTTTCTCCCCATGCTCATCCGTTCCAGTCAGATAACGCACATCATAGCCCCGCAGACGTTTATAACGTGCCATTGCATCTCCAGCAACGGTTGAATAGGCATGTCCGATATGTAAATTACCGCTCGGATAGTAAATAGGGGTTGTAATATAAAATGTTTTCTCGTCTGACATACTCAAATCTCCTCAATTACTGTAATTGTTATGAATATATACTATTGTATCGGTTTTTAAACTCGTTTTCCAATTTGATCTGCTAATGATTTAAAAAATTTCTTTTTAATTTATTTAACCCCAAGTTCTACCAATATCCAAATAATTCGCTTTCTAACCCCTATGCAATCAAGCATCTACTGGTATAAGAGTATATAAATTCCAAGTATGACTTTTCGTACATCTTATGATAAAATAATGTGAAGCAAATCTCGTCATTGAAAAAATATACTTAATATTAAGTATTAAAGATGGTTTTTCTAATCAATATAAAATATAATGAAATAGAGATTTGATAGACTAAAGCTTTAAAATGCGAAAGGAGTACTTGGTAAATTATGAAATCAACCGGTATGATTAGAAAGGTAGACGAGCTTGGAAGGGTTGTCATTCCAATAGAATTGAGACGCTCACTCGACATTAAAGAAAGAGATGCCATAGAAATACATGTTGACGAAGATGAAATAGTTTTAAAGAAGTATGTTCCAGATATGGCTTGTCAAATCACGGGTGAAAGTAAGGATGACAACATCTCTTTAGCAGATGGAAAGGTCGTCTTAAGTCCTGAAGGTGCAAAGACATTAGTAGACGAGATTTCAAAACACTTTGACGTCAGTAACTAATAAATATAGATAACAACCAAAATATTAATCTGAAATTTTTGGTAAATAAAAACTTGCCCACTAATAAAATAGTGAGGCAAGTTTTTTATAATTATACTTTAGTTATCTGATTCTATATGAATCTTCCTATATACATCTCTTTTGGTTATTTGCCGATCTGTGGCCGCTTTTTTCATAGCTTCTTTATGAGTCAAACCTGTCGCTTCATAAGTTTGAACATGGGCGGCAATAGACAATGATTCCCACCATATATTATCGATTGGAGCTTCTGTTGACATATTTCCCTCTATTAAAATACAACATTCGCCTTTTATTGCATGTTCTTCTACCCACTCAACTAGTTCTTGACAAGTGCCCCGTATATATTGTTCATGTATTTTTGATATTTCCCGGGAAATAACAACTTGACGATTTCCGACATGCTTTTCTATTTGTCGCAACGTCTCTTTTACCCTAAATGGAGACTCATATAAAATAATGGTTGCTGGATACTTGCTTAGTCTGACCAATTCATCCGTTTTAGCTTTTTGCTTTCTTGGCAAAAATCCATAAAATAAAAATTCCTCCGTCGGCAATCCCGACCCTACAAGCGCAGGTAATACTGCATTAGCTCCTGGGAGTGTGATAACTTGAACCTCTTGTAATATAGCCTCTTTTACTAGCTCATAACCAGGATCAGAAATAGCTGGCATCCCTGCATCACTAACTAAGGCTAGATCTTTCCCTTCCAACAGACGCTCTAGCACATCTTGCATTCGCGCAGCGGTATTATGCTGATGAAAACTTAATAGACGGGTAGTAATGGAAAAATGCGAAAGCAGTTTCTGCGTATGCCGTGTATCTTCTGCTAAAATCAAATCAACATTTTTTAATGTTTGTACGGCACGAAAAGTCATATCGTCCAAATTCCCAATTGGAGTTGGCACGATGTAAAGCTTACCTTTATCACTTTCTTCATAACTTGATTGAATCTGCAACTTACTCCCCGCCCTTCATATATGTTTCTATTAGTTCCCATTTTTTGCTCGGAGACAATTGTTTAATCATATATTCACGCTTCATTGCAGTTGTTTTTGAATCTAATGCTTCTTCATAACGCAATTTCAAAGGACCGCGTCCACGTGTATACTTTGCCCCTTTACCAGATTCGTGTTTTTTTAACCGAGCAGTTATATCCGTTGTATAACCAGTATATAAAGAACCGTCTTTGCACTCTAATATATATACATAATGTTTACGAGCCATAAATAACTCCCTTTGCTTCATCCGTATAATTACCGTTCTGTGCATATATAAACAAGGGCTGAGAAATTTTTAAACCGGGTTTGCCGTCTCGAATACCTTCTATTAACAACGTATTTGCGTCTTTTCCTTGTTTTGGGTAAACAAGTTGCATTCGTTTCGGTTCTATCCGATAAGAACGAAATAAAGTAATAATATCTGTTAGTCGATTTGGGCGGTGTACAAGTGTTACTTTTCCCCCGGGCTTTACATACAACTTACATGCTTTAATCACATCTTCTAAATTACAGCATACCTCATGTCTTGCAATAGTAAGATGTTCATTATGATTCAGTTCTGTTTTCTTTGGTGTTGGAAAGTAAGGTGGATTGCACGTTACCGTATCATAGAAACTTTGCTTTAAATTGGCATGTCGTACTTTTAAGTCCCCTTCCACAACGGACACCTGATTAGATAATGCGTTTATAGATATACTTCGTTTCGCCATATCTGCCAACCTGTGTTGAATTTCAACCCCTGTTAAATTAGCTTTTGTGCGAGAAGATAACAATAAGGGGATAACACCATTTCCAGTGCATAAATCTAATATATTCCCTCGTGCAATTGGAATAGTCGCAAAATGAGCTAACAAAACTGCATCAAGGGAATACGAGAAAATAGTCGGGCTCTGAATTATTTTCATTTCTTCATTTGTCATTAAATAATCTATACGCTCATCATCATACATTTCATACATTACAATGCCCCTTACTCATAACAATTATTTCCCTTTACTTAGAAAAGTACTCCCTCAACATGAAGGAGTACCATATAATTGTGTCATACTTGGTGAAATTTCTGATTTCCATTTTCAAATCGAATTAGCTTTTATCCTGCTTAGTACAATGAATTACTCACCAGAAGTAGCAGTCTTCTATCTCCGAATAATAAAGGAAAAGTTTATCACTTATTTAATCACTACTAATCAAATCTAGACAAAACATACAATCTTCTTTTGCTCTTGGGGAACCGAATTCCGTATGACAAATATGAAAGCCTTCTTTATAAATTCTTGCTAAATTATCAACGCCTTCACCAGGTAATTGATGAGTACCTGATTTTACGGATTCTTTTTGCGGTTTGCCCTTCTCCAGATAATGACGCAAGTGTTCATTTTCCACACTAAGTCGATGATTTTCTTCAATCATTTGGCTCAGATGTTTTCTCAAACTGCCCAACTGTTCGTATAGCTCTCCTATTTGTGTCTCCATATGAGTAACCTGATCAAACAGTTCACGTTTATTCAACAACATCAACCTCTATTCTGTCACTGGTACGGTGATAATTTCCTCATGAATTAATTCATCTAATGTATATTCAATAACCGTTTCTTCTTCATACAATTCAATCTGTACCAATGTTTCTAAAATATTCAATCCTACAATCTTACCTTGTCCATAATCTGTGTTCACTTCTTCGCCTATATCTGGCATTTTTCTCTTCGCATCTTCATAATGGTCATTTTCATATTTTAAACAGCACATTAAACGCCCGCATAACCCTGAAATTTTTGCAGGATTTAAGGAAAGATTTTGATCTTTTGCCATTTTAATGGAGACAGGTTCAAAGTCCCCAAGAAAAGTGGAGCAACATAACATCCTTCCACACGGTCCAATTCCGCCTAATAATTTCGCTTCATCACGTACACCTATCTGACGAAGTTCTATTCTTGTTTTGAATTTTGAGGCCAAATCTTTTACTAATTTACGAAAATCAATTCGCCCTTCCGCAGTAAAATAAAAAATAGCCTTGTTACGGTCAAAAGTATATTCGGCATCCACGATATTCATATCTAATTGGTGTTCTAGAACTTTCTTTTGACAAACTTGTAATGCTTCTTGTGCTAGTTGGCGATTTTCATCAACATGATCGGTATCATTTCTCGTTGCAATTCGGACAACCTTTTTCAATGGAAGTACTACATCTTCCACATCCACTTGCCTTTTAGCTATAACAACTTGCCCATATTCAATCCCTCTAGCCGTTTCCACGATAACTTCTTCATCTGTTTCTATAGAAAATCCATTCGGATCAAAATAATATATTTTACCAACCGGTTTAAACCGTACACCGATTACATCAATCATCATAACCCACCTTTAAAATTTGAGTACGAGCTGTTCCATTACCAAGGTAGGATGGATATTCTGCTTTAACTTTTGTTTTGCTTCCATTACTGCTTTAATCATTAACAGTAACTTTTCTTTAGAAAGTCCCATGACAGCCCGCTTAAGCAGTCCGTCTCCAGTATGAAAAAATAGCATACTATCTTCTAGATCTACTTGAAAATACAGCATATCCCGCAGTGAAAGCAGTAATATATCCAGACCTAGCTCTTGATCCTTCCTATTGGCAAGCAAAGGAAACCATTTCTGCTGAAGAAATAAGTAACGTGCCTCATGATCGGTAAGCAAGGCATATATAAGGTCCTTCACAAGCTCCCGAATTTGATACACTTTCTCCTCCTCATGGAATTCACTCGCCTCATCTATATTATTCGTTAACGCACTTAGTAAACGTGCATTGCTTTCTGTAATTGTATTCGTTTCTGAATGTATTAATTTATGTTGAAAAGCCAACTGATCAAGTGGCTTTAAATCTATTATTTGGCAACGGGATTTGATTGTATTTAATAACCCGTACCCATTATCTGTAAGTAATATTGCCGTCGTATCTTGATCTGGTTCCTCCAGATATTTCAATATCCGATTCGCTGACTGCGTCGTCATTAGTTCGGCATTAACAATGATATAAACCTTTTTACTTCGTTCATAAGCTGTAAATGTAAATTCTTTTCTTAACTCAATAATCTGATCTTTTTTAATGGACTCCCCGTCTGGCTCAACCCAGTGCACATCCGGATGGTTCCGGGACAAAATTCTTTTGCACTGTATACACTCACCACAAGGCTCCACGTCAACTTTCTCTTCACAGAGCAATGTCATCGCAAGCAAAGTTGCAATGGTTTTTTTACCAGTACCCGGGGCGCCCTGTAATAAATACGCATGTGACACACGGTTTTTTTGGAAACTATTCATCATAATTCTCGCCGCAAGCGGTTGTGTTTCCGCTATGCTCTCCCATGAGCACATAAATGACACCCTTTTTCTATTAAGTATATATATTAATTAAAAGTCCTTCTATTTCCCCAATTAATCCTAATAAGTCAACCGTTTTTTTCTCTTGATCCATTAAATCTTCCGTTAAATCTATTAACTTCTCATCTACTTCTTTAACGGTTGTCATTTTATGTGAAAAACTGTTTGAATTAAAATTACGCGTTTCATCTAGTTCCAAACCACTATTAATCGCTTCGTTTAAAAACTGTTTAATCATGCGTTTAAACTTAGCTAAATCTTGAAATGAGCGAAATGAAGCAAGTTTTTCCCCCTGCTTTTTAATATCCGTCATTAATTTATCTAATTCTTCGTTATGCATACGCCCTGTTTCAGTATTGATATACTTATCGAAATTCTGTTTGCCTTCCGATGATGTTCTAACAGGATGACGGCTCGTTTCCCTAAGCATTTCTTGACTAATTTTCATAGACATCTATCCTTTTACTGATGACTTTATCTGGATTAAAAGCGAAAGAATGACTCAATTGGTAGAATAAATACTGTTGCTCCTCCTACCTCGACCTTGACCGGTTTAGGAATGTAAGAATCTGCATTACCGCCCATTGGTGAAATTGGGGCAACCATCTGCTCTCTTTGTGAACAATTTTCTTTGATGGTATCTAGCGCTTCATCAATATGTTCATCCTGACAACCAATCATTAAAGTCGTATTACCTTCTTTTAAAAACCCTCCAGTCGTTGCCAATTTAGTTGTTTGAAAATTTCCTTCACTAAGCGCACCTACAAGTCTGTTCGAGTCCTTATCCTGTACTACTGCAATGATCAGTTTCATTTGTTCATCCCTCCTTCTTTAATAAGTCTTTCAATATATGCAAAAGTTGTATCTGCCACCATCTCTTCTGGTTGGTCTGCATCAATCAACTTTATTCTTTCTGGATAAGCCGATGCCACCTTATGATAACCTTCATATACCTTTTTATGAAACTCAAGCTCTTCTAAATCTAAACGATTTATTTCCCGCGCATCATTGGACTTGATACGTTCCAAACCTTTTTCAGGTCGTATATCAAATAACAGTGTTAAGTCAGGCATACAGTCTTCAATCGCAAAATCATTCACTGAACGTACTGCTTCCATCCCAATGCCTCTTGCATAACCTTGATATACAAGACTTGAATCTACAAAACGGTCACAAAGTACAATTTTTCCCGATTGTAGTGCAGGAATCACTTTTTCTATTAGGTGTTGCCGTCTTGCGGCTGCATAAAGTAATGCCTCTGTTCGATCATCCATTTCCTGATGATCTCTATCGAGTATGAGTTGACGAATTTTTTCAGAAATTCGAATTCCGCCAGGCTCCCTCGTCAACACTACATTCCAACCTTTAGCCTCCAGCATACTTAAGACTTTAGATAGTGCAGTTGTTTTACCTGCTCCCTCTCCGCCTTCTGCTGTTATAAAAAATCCTTTCACCACAACCTGCTCCTTCAATAACCGTCTACGATGAGAAAGTGTACTTACTTCTTATTATACCACGGTTTAAGCTCAATTTATATCCAAATGTTTTAAAAATAAAAAAGCATACACCCAGCTCAAAATAATAAAACGTTATTTTTCAGCAGAATGTATGCCTCCTTTATTTACGTTAAAGATTGGACGCTTGGGCACTCGTATTTTTTAGTTTACTAATATAATAACGGTACTTTTCCTCTCGAACGTCTGTATGAATCATATTGTCCTCACATGATGTACATATAAAAATCATGTGTAAATGAATACCTACTTCCTTTACCTCATCACAAATTACGCACTTATGCATGAATTTGCCTCCTCCATCAGTTTAATAGACATTGTCTCCAAAACTGTGGAAGAATATACGAATTTGTGAAAATGACGCTTACATTAAAGAATAAAAAGATGTATTGCAAGTAGTGTACCCATACCAAACACACCAAGCACACTCGTTACTATTACTGTAAATATATTGATTGGGATATGCCATCCCAAATGAGCTGCAAACACATTGAAAAAAAATAGTAGCAATACAGCAATTGTCATGTGAATAGCGCCATTACCTATAAGTTTCATGACTTTTCCGGGTGTTCGTATTAAAAATATAACGAATAAAAAGCAAATGAAAGATAACACAGTAATAAATATAGCTTGTGCCACAATGATCCAGCCCCTTTTTCGCTTCTTACTATTGTTTATGATAGAAAAAGGGAAACTAGAACTTACTTGTTATCAACTGGTGAACTTCCATTATCTTATCCGTCTATTTAATATCTGAGTAGACTAATATCCCGGTGTTTTGCTTCTTTTAAAAGGAACATATACTTCGCTTCGGCTAAATTCATTCTATCTCTTGTTTCATACATTGGCTCTACACTATTTTCCACTAGATGTTGCAGATGCTTCCACTCTGTTTCCACATGAAAAATTGCATCTAACAGTGCTTCATCCGCTTCTTTTTGCCGCTTCTTCCTACCCATAAAAAGCCAGACCCCCTAATATATGGCGTATGAATAACATATAATTGATATTGCTAATTTTCTACCGCGCCATACATTGCATTGCGAAAACTATAATTCTCTTCTTCCTTCAAGTGATTTGGCGAGAGTAACTTCATCAGCATACTCTAAATCTCCACCAACTGGCAGTCCATGAGCAATTCTTGATGCTTTAATGCCGGAAGGTTTTACGAGTCGTGAAATGTACATCGCTGTTGCTTCCCCTTCAATGTTTGGATTTGTCGCCAGAATGATTTCTTTTACATCGTTATCTTTCAGGCGTTGAATCAAATCCGGCACATTGATATCCTCTGGTCCAATCCCGTCCATTGGTGAAATTGCCCCATGAAGGACATGATATTTTCCATCAAATTCTCGCATCTTTTCCATTGCAATAACATCCTTGGAATCCTCCACCACACAAACGATAGAGTCATCGCGCGATTGATCTTGACAAATATCACAAGTCTCTTGGTCTGTTATATGCCCACATATTGAACAATATGACAACTCACGTTTTACACTGACTAAAGATTTGGCGAAATCTACTACATCATCATCTTTCATATCAATCACGAAAAAAGCCAGACGGACGGCAGTCTTCGGCCCGATACCTGGCAATTTCGTAAAGCTGTCGATCAACTTTGATATTGGTTCTGGATAATACATCATGATTATCTAACTCCCTATTGATGGGATTTAAAACATGCCTGGCATATTCATCCCTTTGGTAAACTGTCCCATTGTTGCTTCTGATTTTTCCTCAATTTGTTTCATTACATCATTCACAGCAGTAAGTACAAGGTCTTGCAGCATTTCTACATCATCAGGATCAACGACTTCTTCATTAATTTGCACATCTGTTATCTTTTTACTGCCATCAGCTTTTACTGTTACCATACCGCCTCCTGCAGATGCTTCAAACTCCATTTCCATTAATTCTTCTTGCGCTTTCACCATTTTTTTCTGCATTTTCTGCATTTGTTTCATCATGTTATTCATATTGCCCTTCATGTAAAATTCCTCCTCAACATTTTGGTTAAACTTTTAAAATTTCCATTATTTTGACAAAGCTTGGTTTGTCATTGATGCATTTGATTTCTCTTAAAGGCAAAAAACTTTAGCCATTATTCATACACTTCCACACCATCTTCGCCAAACAATTTTTTCGCCTCATCAACAACTGGGTCACTACTTGATTCTTCAGTTTGCTCGGATTCGTTTCTTCCTTGTACATATTCATTTCGTAAAATTAGCCAATCCGCTTCTGGTATTGGGATAATCGTTACACGTTCTCCAAGCACCCCTTCCATCACGGATGCAGCCATCTCTTGGTGTTCTAAAAATAGTTTACAATGAATTTCATATTTAAAAGAAACGACAAGTGTATCTTCAGAGCCAGCAGCAGGGGTACTATTTTGAATGGTTGCGTGTGCCTGTGCATTAGCACTTTTCAACTCTTCTAAAAAGCGTGCCCAATTATTGTGCGCGTTTTGAAGCGCTTGTTTCTTGGCGTTATCTAGTACGGTTCTAATCCTGTCATATGGTATTTTATAGGCTTTTCCTTTACTACGCTGCGGTTGCTTTTTTGGTGCTGGACTTGAGCCTGCTGTACCTTGCCCGGCCTGTGCATTCGATAACTTACTTAAGCTTTTTTCAAGTGCATCAATGCGGCTCATTAATTGTTGAACTTGCTCGTCATCTGCCGCGTTTGTAATAGGGGCTTGATCTAGTCCTTGTATATCAGAGGCAGCTTCTGTATGTTGTTGACTAGCAATTGCAATTAAAGCCACTTCCACAAATACTTTTGGGCTGTTTGTCCACTTGATTTGTTGTTCACAAGATGTGAATTCCATCATCGCATTTTGAATCCAGTCCGTATCAATTCTATTTGCCAGTTGTTCAAACACTTCTGTTACAATTGCCC
>DATGUH010000165.1:0-2755 GCA_035301445.1 Pseudogracilibacillus sp.
CCTGAACTCACTGTACAAGAAAATCTTGACATTTTCCGGCGCTACAGACTCATTTCAAACAAAAAGATTGTGTCGAAAGTTATTGATCAGTTACAGATAACACGATATACACATACAAAAGCGAAACATCTATCTTTAGGGAATGCACAACGACTTGGCATTGCCAAAGCGCTATTGCATTCACCTCAGATTTTGATACTGGATGAACCAGTGAATGGATTAGATCCTGCAGGTATAGTAGAAATCAGAAATGTATTGCAAGACTTAGCATTTAATTATGGAGTTACTATATTTATTTCAAGTCACCTTTTAAGTGAAATTGCTAAAATTGCTACCACAATCGGTATGATCCATGAAGGACAATTAATAGAAGAAATGAATGCAAATAAATTGAATCAACTATTCCACCAAAGATTAATCATTGATACAAACCATAATAAATCCGCCATCTCAAAACTCATTACTATAGGATATAACGCATCTTTAAATGACCAAGGTTATATTCAGCTCTTCGATAAAGAAGCAATCCAACGACCAGACAAAATTTCCAAAATGCTTGTGTATGAGGGATATCCTCCTTACCAATTAACAGTGGAGGAAGAAGATTTAGAAGCTTATTTTCTAAGAATGCTTAACTAAGTAGGTGAAAAATAACAATGAAACCTTTTATTACAGCCATACAAACGGAATGGCTAAAAATGAAAAAGTCTAAAGTTATTTGGCTAACTACAGCTGCCTTTACGATTGCTCCATTGATGGCAGGATTCTTTATGATTGTATTAAAAGATCCGGATATGGCAAAAAATGCAGGATTCATTAGTACAAAAGCTCAAATTGCTGGAGAAGCTACTTGGCCATCCTATTTAAATTTATATGCCCAAATAATTGCTGTCGGCGGAATTTTCGTTTTTGGATTTGTAAACAGTTGGATATTTGGCAGGGAATATGCGGATAACACTATAAAAGATTTACTTGCTCTTCCTTACCCAAGGGCAGTGATTGTACTTGCTAAATTTGTTACTTCTTTTACCATCAGCTTTATATTAAGTGCATACATTGTAACACTTGGTTTTTTAATCGGTTGGATGATTGATCTTCCTCAATGGTCTTCACTTGTAGTGATGGAAGCTCTTTACTCAATTATCATTGTCACATTATTAACCATTGCCTTAAGTACTCCTGTAGCCTTTTTCGCATGTTACAGTCAAGGATATTTAGCACCATTAGGTTTTGTTATTATAACATTAGTTTTCTCGCAAATTATTGCAGCTGCAGGATTTGGTGCATACTTCCCTTGGGCAATTCCCGCTCTCTATAGTGGTGTAACAGAAGGAAGCCAAAGCCTTCATTTAAGTAGTTTATTGATTGTCCTCATCATAAGTGTCTTAGGAATCATCAGTACAATGTATCATTGGTTATTTGCAGATCAGCATTGAATGGAATGCAAGAAGTTAATCTGAACTAATTTCATTAACAAGGTATATTGTGTGTTCTGGTAATTGAAGTAATTTCCTTGGACCTACACATTTCAAAGAATAAACGTCTTAAACGAAAACATCTGATACAATAGATAAGAAGACTATCAACATTATAAAATCTATCCATTATAAAAGGAGTGTACTTATTTCATGACCGTAGCTTTAACAGACTTAACATTAGAAGAATTGCATGCAAAATTGATTGCCAAAGAAATTGTTCCATCCGATATCGTTGAAGCATTGTTTGAAAAAATTGAAGCGACAGATGACATCATAAATGCATATATATCCACTTATAAAGAAGAAGCGTTGTCACAAGCTGAAATTGCTGAAAAAGAAATTGCAGAAGGGCGAGTCAAAGGTCCGTTACACGGCATCCCACTTGCAGTCAAAGATAATATCTTTTATAAAAATCACGTAACAACGATGGCTTCTAAAATTCATGAGTTTTTTATTCCTGATTACGATGCAACCGTAATGACAAAGCTGAAAGATGCCGGAGCAATCATCATCGGAAAATTGAACATGCATGAATACGCACTTAGCATTACAAATGACAATCCTCATTTTGGTCCGGTACGAAACCCTTGGAATAAAGAAAAAATTTCAGGCGGTTCCAGTGGTGGCTCTGCTGCTTCTGTTGCAGTCGGTTCAACGCCGGTATCTATCGGAACAGATACGGCCGGATCGATTCGTATCCCAGCTGCTGCATGTGGTGTTGTCGGTTTAAAACCAACACGCGGTGTCGTCAGCGCACAGGGTATTTACCCCCTCTCCTGGACGCAAGACCATGTTGGACCTATGGCAAAAACGGTTAAAGACACTGCCATTTTGTTAGAATCCATTGCGGACTTTGATGAACATGATCCTGTATCCGTAGAAAGTAATTTGTCCGGATTATCAAAGAATCTAACCGGGAATATATCTGGCTTAACCATTGGTATCGATGAAGCATATTTCTTCAATAATATTGACGCTCCAATAGAAAAAGCAGTACGCGAAACAGTGGACGAGTTAAAAAGTAAAGGGGCAATTATTAAAAAAGTGACGATACCTGCACTAAAAGAAATGGATTGGGCAGGCTTTACTTTAACTGTATCAGAAGGTTCTGCGATTCATAAGCGTAGTATTTTAGAACGCCCGGAAGACTTTGGTGAAGATATTCGGCCATTTTTACAGATGGGAGCATTTCCATCTTCCAAAGATTATGCAAACGCCCAAAGAGCCCGTGAACAGATCATTCATGATTTTGAAGAAGTTTTTCAACAAGTGGATGT
>DATGUH010000166.1:0-8209 GCA_035301445.1 Pseudogracilibacillus sp.
CAGTGTTAAAGGGTTTCGATTAATAAACAATGGTAAAAGTGCAGTAACTATATGGCCTTAGTTTAACGCACAATCTAGCATGAATAGTGATAACAAAAAGCCATTGGGTGTGTCTACCGGTTCATCAAATCGCGAAATCGCAGAACGAAGAGCCGATGGCATAGTCTAGCAGTTCCTTAAATCACGAAATCGCTGAATGAAGAGCTACTGGCATATTCCATCAGCCCCTCAAAACAGTAAAACATCTATCAAAGACTCGTGTGATATAATAATTTTAGTGGTTCTAAAAATATTAATTTACTAGATTGATATATAGGGAAAATTTCTATCATCTATTATAAAATAATGTAAAATGTAAGTAGGATACTGGAATGAAAGGAGAAGTGAAAATGAAGATATTTCATACTGCGGATTGGCATCTTGGTAAATTGGTTCAGGGAGAGTATATGACGGAGGATCAATCTTTCGTTTTAGATGAGTTTGTTCGTGAAGTGAAGGCGGAACAGCCGGATGTAATTATCATTGCTGGTGATTTGTACGATAGAGCAGTGCCACCAACCGATGCTGTGCAGCTTTTAAACAGTGTGCTAGACACACTTGTATTGGAGTTAAAGATCCCTGTGCTTGCTTTAGCGGGTAATCACGATAGTCCGAGCCGGGTTGATTTTGGAAGTAATTTAATGCGACAACAAGGTCTTTATATGGTGGGGAACATGACGAGTGATGTTTCACCGGTTGTTTTAAATGACCAACACGGTGAAGTACATTTTCATCTTGTACCTTATTGTGATCCTAGTGTAGTAGCGCATGAGTTTCAAGATGAATCGGTAAAAACACATAATCAGGCCATGGAAAAAATCACTCAAAATATAACCCATCAGTCTGATAAACAAGCACGTCATGTGTTTATTGGTCATGCATTTGTGACGCCATACGGAGAAGCGGAGGAAAATACAAGTGAATCGGAAAAACCACTTTCAATAGGTGGTTCAGAATATGTGGACGCGAAACATTTTGAAGCATTTGATTATACAGCGCTGGGTCATTTACATCAAGCCCATTATGTTAAGAGCGAAAATGTTCGTTACGCAGGCTCTATACTAAAGTATTCGTTATCTGAAGCAAATCATAATAAAGGATATTTTATTGTGGAAATGGATTCTAATGGCGTTAGTCATATTGAAAAACGTTCACTGACACCCAAACGTGATTTGCGCGCCTTAGAAGGAAAAATAGATGACCTATTACAATTAGAGCGTAGTAATGATTATGTATTTGTTCGTTTACTGGATGAAACGCCAGTCTTGTCACCGATGGAAAAGTTGCGGACTGTTTTTCCAAATTGTATGCATGTAGAAAGAAAGTTAAATAAAATGCTGAAATCAAAATCAGATGAAACAAAAGTTCAACGACAGCATTTAAGTGAAATAGAATTATTTAGAGCGTTTTATAAAGAAGTGACGGATACGGAGGCCTCATTAGAAACGGAAACTATTTTCAAAGAGGTTTTGGACGAGTTGTTAAAAGAAGAACGGGAGACAGAAACGATTACATCATAAATAAAAAGGGGGGGAAGACTTATGAGACCTGTCAAACTTACAATGACTGCTTTTGGTCCATATAAAGATACAGAAACCATTAATTTTAAAGAACTAGATGGCTTGAATATATTTGTTATATCAGGTGCTACGGGAGCAGGAAAAACGACGATATTCGATGCAATATGCTTTGCATTATATGGCAGTGCAAGTGGGACAGATCGGGAAAATATCATGATGTTGCGCAGTCATTTTGCAAATGATGATGTACATACTAAAGTAGAATTTGTATTTGAAATAAAAGGTAGATTTTATCGTGTGTTGCGTCAAATTGGTCATGTGAAAAGCGGCAATAAAACAAAGACTGGGGATAAGTATGAACTTTATGAGCAAATAGGAACAGAAGAAATCCCTTGTGTAGACAGACAAATGGTAACAGAAATTAATGAAAAAATAGAACAACTTATTGGTTTAACAGAAGATCAATTTAAACAAATTGTCATGCTGCCCCAAGGTGAATTTAGAAAATTACTTACCTCAGATACGGAGAATAAAGAAGAGATTTTAAGAAAACTGTTTAACACGGTGAAATACAAAGATATAAGTGGTTATTTAAAAGAGAGACAAGACAAGTTAATCAAAGAGTATGAGCAACAAAAATTAATGTTGCAACAAACGATTCACGATATTCATAACGTTATTAATCCTTTCGATGGTAGTGAAGTGTTCCAAGTACTGGAGCAGGAATTTAATAATCCAATGCAAGTACTGAATGCCTTGCAAAAGGATATAAACTATTTTAAAACACAGATTGAAATAGATAATCAGCAATATAATGAGGCATTTAAAGCACATAATGAGATGCATGAAAAGTATCATCAAGGTTTAGCATTGAATGAAAGATTTGAAGAGCTTACAAATAAAAAAGAAGCCTTGAACCAAATGAAAGAAGAAAAACAAACCATTCAAACAAAAGAAAACAAGCTTGAACAAGCTAATAAAGCCCATCAAATTAAACCCTATGAAATACAATTTGATACCGCAAAACAAGAATTAAATACGATCAAGAACGATGTAGAAAAAGAAAAGTCATTATTAGAACAAGCAAATTCAGCACTTGCTAAAGCCCAGGAAACTTATGAAAAAGAGAAAAAAGAAGAAAGTACTAGGGATAAATTAAAAATTGACTTACAAAAATATCGAGAGTTTTTACCTATTGTAGAAGAAAGTGTTCAAATGAAGAAGCAGATAATGGAAGACGAACAAAAACTAAAAAATGAAGCATCTCATTTGGAACATGATAAAAAAGAAAGAAAAAACAATCAATTAGCGATTTTGTCATTAAAAAAAGAGATGAAACAGCAGGAAACAGGTGCAAAACAGGAATATGAACTGCAATATGAACTTGAAAAAGTAAAAAAACATTATACTTTGTTGAATACTTATCATAAGTTGTTAGCGGAAAAAACAGATGTAGAGAATAAGGAACAAGATAAAAAAGCGTTATATGATCGAACTTTTCACCAATATAAACAATATGAAAAGCAGTGGTTGAATGCGCAGGCTGTCATACTAGCTGACAATCTCGAAACGGACGAAGCATGTCCAGTTTGTGGCAGTACACATCACCCTCAAGTTGCTGTCTCCACAAATGATGGCATAACAAAAGAAGTACTGGAGGAGAAGCGAAAAGAAACCGATCAAGCTAAAAAAGTCTATGACACCATATCGAATCAATTAGTGGTTTTAAAATCGAAGAGTAAAGAAAAGCTAGAAGAAATGGAAGAAGAAAACATACAAGTCAATGATGAACAATTGCCCCAGCAGATGAATGATATTGTAGAGCAAGGCCATAGAGTAAGAAAGGCATATACAGATGCAAAAGCGCTCAGCGATTTATTAAGAAAGAATAATGAACAGTTAGAAAAGCTGGAAAAACGTGATGAGCAATTAAATGAAAAAATAGAGAAAATGGAAGAGACCTATCAAAAAAACCAAACGAAATTTACAACTATGGAAGCTAGATTTACGACGAAACTACAAAACATTCCTGAAGATTTACAAGAAATTAAAGTGCTGAAAGATAAAATCAAGCAACAAAAGGAAACCTTGGATGAACGAATGGCTGCCTGGGAAACAACACAAAAGAAATTAGATGCAGCTAAGGAGAAAAAACAAACTGTTGCAACAAGCCTTTCGAATAAAGAGCAACAGTTGAAAGAATTGGAAAAGAAAGAGACGGAGACGAAAGAGGTCTATCAAAAGAAATTATCTGAGGCAGGATTTACAGAAGAAGTTACGTACGAAGAAGCAAAGTTAACAGATCAGGAAAGAGAACATTTATCCCAAACGATAGAAGCGTTCAAACAAAAATTATATACTTTGACAGAGCAGGTTGCCGAATTAGAAAAATCATTGGCTGGAAAATCAACAATGGATGTAAGTACAATAGAAAACAAGTTATTTGTATTGAAAAACAGATATGAAACAGCACTGGAAAAATGGAATCTGTCTAAACGTCAATTTGAAGCAGCCCATAAATTAGTTAAAGATATTACTACATTATCTAAAACTGTTAAAGAAAAGGAAGAAGATGCAGGCATTATTACGGATCTATATAATGTGCTCAGGGGACAAAATGAACTGAAAATATCTTTTGAAAGATATTTACAAATTGATTATTTAGATAATATTATTGAAGCAGCAAATGAGAGGTTCCAAGAGTTAGTGAATGGACAATTCTATTTAATGCGCAGTGATCGAATGGAGGCTCGCGGTAAACAGAGTGGTTTATCTATTGATGTATTTGACGGTTACACAGGGCAAACACGTGATGTAAAAACATTGTCAGGTGGCGAAAAATTTATAGCTTCTTTATGTTTGGCATTGGGCATGTCAGATGTCATTCAAAACTTTCAGGGTAGCATTTCGATTAATACAATGTTTATTGATGAAGGTTTTGGCTCACTTGATGAAGAATCTTTGCAAAAAGCAATTCAAGCACTTATTCAATTACAAGAAAGTGGACGTTTAATTGGTGTTATCTCTCATGTGGAAGACTTAAAAGATATCTTTCCGGCTATGTTGCAAGTAACAAAAACAAAAGATGGTCATAGTAAAGCGAAGTTTGTTATTAAATAAACTGCAATTTAAAATGTATGGCTTCAATGGCTTATTGGTTCCTTTATATTTATTTTCCTCCATTTTATCCCATTCGGGGAAAGTGAGCGGTGCAATAAATTTTCCAAAACCAAGAGCATTTAAAAGATAATTGTACAAAAAAGGAGGTAGTTTATAGTGCATTATGATGTGATTGTAATTGGTGCCGGATCAATGGGAATGGCAGCTGGTTATTATTTATCTAAAAGCGGTAAAAAAACATTGTTATTAGACGCCTTTGATCCACCTCATCATCAAGGTAGTCATCATGGGGATACAAGAATTATTCGACATGCATATGGAGAAGGGGAAGAATATGTGTCGTTTGCACTAAAGGCACAACAGTTGTGGCATGAATTAGAAGAAGCATCAGGAAAACAACTATTCCTACAAACCGGGGTTTTAAATATGGGGCATGAAATGACAAAATTCACCCAAAATATTATTGCTAGTTCAAAAACATACTCATTGCCACTGGAAGTATTACATGCAAAGGAAGTAAATCAACGTTGGCCAGGTATCACATTACCAAAAGATTATATAGGGTGTTTTGAACCAACTTCAGGAGTGTTGAAATCGGAAGCATGTATTGAAGCCTATCGAAAGCTTGCAGTACAGCACGGAGCAACTATTTTAACGCATAATAGAGTAGAAAATGTGTCTGTCCATAAAGAAATGGTGAGTGTTGAAACTGACAGCCAAACATTTAATGCAGATTCCTTAATTGTTTCAGCAGGAGCGTGGTCAAAAAAATTACTTAACCAGCTCGGTTTAGAACTTCCACTGAATCCAGTAAGAAAAACATTCGCTTGGTTTGAAACGAATGAATCGTTGTATAATGAGAAAAATTTTCCTGCCTTTACGTTTGAGACGTCTGATAAGCAATACTATGGTTTTCCAAGTATCAATGGTACTGGTTTGAAATTAGGGCGACATGATGGGGGAGAGACAATCAACCCTGAAGCGAATATTCCTGAATTTGAGGAAGATGAGGAAGATGCAGTAGATTTAAAGCAATTTCTAAATCAATATATGCCATCTACAAAGCATTTAAAATACGGAAAAAAATGCATCTATACACGTTCACCTGATGGGGATTTTATTATCGATATGCACCCAGACTATTCTAATGTTGCCATTGCAGCAGGCTTTTCAGGGCACGGATTTAAATTTAGCAGCGTAGTTGGAAAGGTGTTAAGTGATTTAATTACTGAGGGAGAAACTGAACAGAATATTTCTCCTTTTTCACTTCGTCGATTTAGACATTTCTAATTCAATGCAGCTAGAAAGGGTGATTAGATGTCGGAAAAAGACGAAATCATTTTAAGAGGTCTACATGAAAATAATTTAAAAAATATCGATTTAAACTTAGCGAAAGAAAAAATTAACGTTTTTACTGGTTTGTCAGGTTCTGGGAAAAGTTCTGTTGTTTTTGATACATTAGCAACCGAAAGTAGAAGGCAAATGACGTTGAACTATCCTCTTTATGTAAGAAATCAAATGCCAAAATATGAAAGACCTCGTGCTGATTTAATGCAAAACTTAAGTCCTGTAGTAGTTGTGGAGCAAAAGCCTGTAAGAGGTAATTCCCGTTCGACTGTTGGCACGTATATGGATATAACGCCTATGATTAGACTTTTGTTCTCGCGAATTGGAAAGCCTTCTATAGATACAGCTACTGATTTCTCGAGCCAAAGTTCTTTTGGAAACTGTCCGGAATGTAATGGGTTTGGTGAAGTTATCGCTCCCGACTTACATAAAATAGTCGATTTTGATAAGTCGTTACGAGATTATGCAGTGAGATTTAAACCGTTATCTCCTTCCGGTTGGCAGGGGAGATGGATGATGACCGGTGGCTTATTTGATCCGGACCAACCGATAAAGAAGTATTCAAAGGAAAAATTAAATCTTTTATTATACGGCCCTCCTGAAGGGGAAAGAGTTTTTGCGCCATTTCATACTAAAAATGGCCCCCAAGACCATGAATGGGACGGATTACTGCCAAGGTTTACACGTCTTTATATTAATAGAGATATTTCAAAGTTAAAACAGGTAGCTTTGGATGATGTTTTAGCAGTATCTTCACATACACTTTGTCCCACCTGCCAAGGATCAGGTTTAAACCCTAAAGTATTAGCGAGTAAAATAAATGATCTAAATATCGCCGAGTATAATCAATTAGATCTGACAGAAATCCATAAAGAATTACTAAATATAAAAGACCCTATAGGAGAATCAATAGCACGTCAGGTGATCCCACAAATAAAACAATTGGTTGAATTAGGATTAGGGTATTTAAGTCTTTCCAGAAAGATGAGCACCTTATCTAGTGGAGAAGCACAAAGAGTAAAAATTGCTCGCCATTTGGGAAGTAGTTTGAATAATATTACTTACATTTTTGACGAACCAAGCGCAGGACTTCATCCAGAAGAGATAGATAAACTTATATTGATGCTAAGAAATTTAAAAGCAGCATATAATACGGTAGTCGTTATCGAACATCATATTTCTATCATAAAGATTGCTGATGAAATAATCGAAATGGGGCCAAGCACAGGTGTATATGGAGGAGAAATTGTATATCAAGGAAAACTGGCTGGATTAAACAGTGCTCAAACCGCTACAAATTTAAATCATCGACCGAAAATAAATCAGCAGCCTAGGGATATCAAAACTTACTTTACAATCAATAAAGCTAACAACAATAATTTAAAGGAGTTAAGCGTCAATATTCCCAAAAATGTTTTAGTCTCCATTTGTGGTGTGTCCGGTTCGGGGAAAAGTTCGCTTATGTTAGAAGCATTTCCAAAAACATATCCGGAAGCAATCATGGTAGGACAAGGCATGATTGGAATTTCCAATCGTTCAACACTAGCAACATATATGGGAATTATGGATGCTATTCGAAACATCTTTTCAAGAGAAACAGGGCAGCCTGCAGGGTTATTTAGTTTTAATTCTATTGGTGCCTGTCCTGTTTGTCATGGTAAGGGTGTTACAAGGCCTGATGTTGCATTTGCGGATCCTGTTACCATTCGCTGTGAAGCTTGTGGTGGAAGTAGATATTCTAATAAAGCTTTATCCTATCGTTATCAACATAAAAATATCGTAGAAGTACTTGATTTAACGATAGACGAGGCTGTGACATATTTGACCTTACCTACAATTATAAAGAAAATAAGAACACTCCAAGATGTCGGATTAGGGTACTTGACCTTGGGACAGTCGACGAGTTCATTAAGTGGTGGAGAACTACAACGTCTAAAACTTGCAAGTCACTTAAAAAAGGAAGGACAAGTTTATTTATTGGACGAGCCATCATTTGGATTACATACAAAGGACAATGAAAGACTTTTAGAAGTTTTTCAGAACTTAGTGAACAATGGTAACTCTGTCATTATTGTCGAACATAATTTAGACTTTATAGCTGCAAGTGATTGGATTATCGAATTAGGACCAAAAGGAGGTAAAGAGGGGGGACAGATGATATTTGAAGGAACTCCGGAAGAGAT
>DATGUH010000167.1:0-4527 GCA_035301445.1 Pseudogracilibacillus sp.
ATATTCAGCATAAGCCCTACGTGAATTCCAATTAATAGCTGTGCACTGTTCGTTAAAAAGTTAGGTAATTCCGGTCCGTTTATACCTGCAAGCTGCAAGAGTATCGTACCTAACATTGGACCCAGTAGTACTGCAGTCGGGAATTTAATTTTTACAAATAAGTATATAAAAATAAGTGCAACGACTATAAATAAGAAAATGGATGGAAATAAACTAACATCTGAAGTTTTAGCCAACTCAACCGAGCTTGTTGCTTGCTCACCTCCTTGGAAAAAAGGAAAAAGCACGAGTATAGGCATAGAAACAATAATAAGCATCAGTCGGATAATTTGTGTAATAGTGACTACTGCTAAATTGATGCCTTTTGTTTCCTCTGCAAGAATCAGTACCTGTGAGAGCCCGCCAGGTATACTTGCTAATAAGGATGTATTAAAATTATTGTCAGATACTTTTGAAATGAATAATGCAATGACTGCACATAGCAGAAGCAAAGTCACTGTCATGAAAAACATATAAGGAATTTGGGTTGCTACAGATTTTAATGCCTGTGCTGTCATGGAAAGGCCAATCGTATAGCCAATAATCGCTAGACCAATATTTCGCAAATAAGCATTCCATTTAAACTCCCACTTAAATCCATTTGTTCCAATGACAATGGCTACCATCGGTCCAAGCAGCCACGGTACTGGAATATGTAATAGTTTGAAAATAACTCCACCTAAAATACCTATTAGACCAGTTATAATATATTGTTTAATCGTTTGGAAGCCTTTAATTTTCATACGAAAGATACTCCAATTCCATTTGTTTAAAAACAATTACATTCTCTATTTTAGTTCAATGAAACAGATACTTGCAAAAAAGCAATTTAAGAAATGTTTATTTTATTATGGAAACATATGTTCGCATATGTTATAGTGAAAGAAGTGTAACAGGGTTTTCAAGGGTGGTGGTTTGTTCACTTTCCTTTTAAAGAGGAAGGGGGATGATGCCGCATGACAGTATTTGAATCAATGATTATAATGCTCACATTCGGAGCTTTGATTGTTGCCATGTTGTCAGAGAAAAAGAAATAACCACCCTTCAGCCTGGCAAGCAACGAGGGTGATTATGGTCACTAATACTTGCAAGTCGCCCCCTTGAAGGGCTGTTGCACGTACTTATCGTTCATGTTGGAGCATGAGCGGTATTTTTTTGTAGTAATTATTTATATTCATTATACCTTATTTATGGGATAAGTTAAACCGGGACAGTAACATATAGAAGAATAAAACACATTTAATTTTTAAAAGTGAAAATATTATGATATGCTTTTAGTAATCGAATAGTTTTTTCCTTCGGGGCAGGGTGCAATTCCCGACCGGCGGTGACGAGGTATAACCTCTTAGTCCGCAACCTGGTTTCTATATGAAGCCGGTGGATTTGGTGAAATTCCAAAGCCGACAGTACAGTCTGGATGGGAGAAGGAATAGGAATGCTGTATTTGTTTTGGATGATTCCAAGGCAATACTCTTTTTTGGTATGAATTTTTGCCCCGTAAACCTTTACATGAAGGATTGCGGGGCTTTTTGGTCGTAAAAAAACTGGAGAGCATGTATATAAATATAGAGAGGAGTGGTTTATTGCAAGATAGCGATTATATGAACCTTGCGCTGTCCCTTGCCAAGGCAACGAAAGGTCAAACAAGTCCCAACCCACAAGTGGGAGCGGTCATTGTAAAGAACGGCTGTATTCTAGGAACAGGCGCCCATTTACAAGCAGGTTCAGCTCATGCAGAAGTGCATGCAATCAAAGCAGCGGGACATTTAGCGAAAGACGCTGATTTATATGTGACACTAGAGCCGTGCAGTCATGTTGGTAAAACATCATCTTGTGTAGAGGCGATAAAAAAGGCTGGCATCAGAAAAGTCTTTATCGCTACAGAAGATCCTAATCCAAAAGTTTCAGGAAAAGGGATTGCCATCCTAAAACAGGCGGGCATTGAAGTAGAAACAGGATTATTAGAGGAAGAAGCGAAAGAAATGAATAAGGAATTCTTTCATTTCATTCGAAAGAAAATACCCTTTGTAACAATGAAAGCGGCAGTATCCTTAGATGGAAAAATAGCTGCTGCAACTGGTGACTCGAAATGGATTACCTCTCCAGAATCCAGACAGAATGTACACCAATTACGACACGAACATGATGCTATCCTCGTTGGCATCCATACCACTATTCATGATAACCCACAACTAACCACCAGATTGCCCCAAGGTGGAAAAAACCCCATTCGAGTAATTTTAGATACCCACTTACGTATACCGTTAGATGCAAATGTAGTTACAGATGAAGCATCTAGCACGATTATTTATAGCGGAAATGCAATCAATCAACAAAAAGCAACTCATCTTCAAAATCAACCTAATGTGGAAGTTGTATCTTTTCCATCTGAAAGTGTTCATTTAAAAGATGTTTTAACGGATTTAGGTAGCAGGAATGTTATGACTTTATTGGTAGAAGGCGGTGCAACAGTACATGCATCGTTTGTAGAAACGAAGACGTTTGATGAAATAGTTGTTTATATGGCACCAAAAGTGATTGGTGGAAAAGAAGCATCTTCCTTTGTGGAAGGCAGAGGTGTTGATCTAGTAGAAGAGGCGACGAATCTACAATTTACAAATGTAGAGCAAATAGGACAAGATATAAAAATTACAGCCAAACCAATAAGGAAGGAGCTGGATGATGTTTACTGGAATAGTTGAGGAACAAGGATCCATTAAGAAAATTAGCCAGTTAAATCGTGCGTTGGAATTGACAGTTAGTGCTTCAGAAGTAACAAAAGATATGAAGTTAGGAGACAGTATTGCTGTAAATGGTGTTTGTCTCACCGTTACAGACTTTTCAGAAGACTATTTTACGATGGATGTCATGCCAGAGACGTTTCACCACACATCTCTTAGTTTCTTAAAGCATCAATCGTCCATTAACTTAGAACGTGCGCTTCGTGCCGACGATCGTTTTGGAGGGCATTTTGTAACTGGTCATGTAGATGGAGTCGGTGAAGTGATTGATAAAAAGAAGACAGAAAATGCAATCGAAATTCAAATCTCTCTTTCTGCCGATTTAGCCAAATTTGTTCTAATGAAAGGATCCATTGCAATAGATGGTGTATCCCTTACCGTATTTGGCATAGAGAACAATATACTTACCATTTCTATTATTCCTCATACTGCAAAGGAAACAGTGTTGGGGTCGATTGATGTTGGAGATATCGTCAATGTGGAAGCAGATATGCTGGCAAAACATTTACATGCATTTGTACATGCACAAAGGTAAAGTGATATTTTATTGATAAATGAAGGGAGTTTCACTATGTTTCATCCAATTGAAGATGCAATCAAAGATTTACAAGCAGGTAAAATGGTGATAGTTTGCGACGATGAAGATAGAGAGAATGAAGGAGATCTCTTAGCTATTGCAGAATATGTAACGCCTGAGACGATTAATTTTATGACAAAAGTAGGAAGAGGACTTGTCTGTATGCCCGTAATGGAATCACTAGCACAAAAACTAGAGTTGGCCCCTATGACGACGCATAATACAGATAAACTAGCCACCGCTTTTACGGTAAGTATTGATCATAAAGAAACATCTACTGGTATTAGTGCGTTCGAACGTGCCTTCACCATTCAAAAGATGTTGAATAAATCTGCAGTATCCGACGATTTTGCCCGGCCTGGTCATATCTTTCCGTTGATTGCCAAAAACGATGGCGTATTTGAGCGTAATGGTCATACAGAAGCGGCGGTCGATTTTGCAAGACTAGCTGGCGCGCAACCGGCTGGGGTTATTTGTGAAATAATGAATGATGATGGCAGCATGGCAAGGGTTCCCGATTTGGAAAAAATTGCAGAGAGTTATGACTTGAAGATGGTCACGATTAAACAATTGATAGATTATCGCCTCAAACAGGAATCCGAAGTGAAAAGAGAGGCTGATATCCAACTACCGACTAAATTCGGATCTTTTAGAACGATAGTGTATACAGATAAAAGAGATGGTAAAGAGTCCATTGCCTGCATAAAAGGCAATCCATCGCAAGAATCCTCAGTTTTATTACGGATACACTCGGAATGTTTAACAGGAGATGTTTTCGGTTCTCATCGCTGTGATTGTGGACCACAATTACACAAAGCATTGGAGGGAATGGAACAAGAAGGAAGTGGTATCTTACTGTATATGCGGCAAGAAGGACGTGGCATAGGTTTAGTCAATAAATTAAAAGCCTATGAACTTCAGGAACAAGGTTTTGATACGGTAGAGGCAAATCAAGCATTAGGATTTGAGGCGGATTGTCGAGATTATTATGTCGCAGCTCAAATGATAAAAGACTTAGGTGTTAAAAATATTCGGTTAATGACCAATAACCCTCAAAAAATAAATGATTTGCAAAAGCATGGCATTACGATAGACGAACGAGTGCCATTGCATGTATCGGAAACGAAAGAAAATATAGCTTACTTACAAACAAAACAAGAAAAAATGGGA
>DATGUH010000168.1:0-3832 GCA_035301445.1 Pseudogracilibacillus sp.
TACAAAAGCAAGTGTAGCTGCATTGAAAGAATTCCCATTGATCAATGCTGAAATTGATGGTAAAGATTTAATTATGAAAGAATTCTATGACATTGGTATTGCAGTTTCTACAGATGACGGATTGGTTGTTCCAGTTGTGCGAGATGCGGATAAACTTGATTTCGCAGGAGTAGAAAAAGAAATTAAAGAACTTGGTACAAAAGCTAATGAGAAAAAATTAACGATGGATGAATTACAAGGTGGATCATTCACGATTACAAACGGTGGTATCTTTGGATCAATGATGTCAACACCTATCTTGAATGCACCACAAGTTGGTATTCTTGGTATGCACACCATCCAAAAACGCGCAATGGTTATGCCAGATGATACGATTGAAGTACGTCCGATGATGTATCTTGCATTGTCTTATGACCACCGCATTGTAGATGGTAAAGAAGCAGTACAATTCCTAGTTCGAATTAAAGAAATGCTCGAAGATCCATATGACCTGTTATTACAGGGATAAATTAAAAAAACTGCTACAGCACTTAACGGATGCTGTAGCAGTTTTTTTGTTTGTTTTAGGATAACTGCTCAAAATGCGGGCGAGCAGTTGAGATTGTCGTAAATATTGGTATAACTACCTGAATCACGAGAAGAAAGTTGTATTGGTCGCATATATTTATATAACAACCCAAAATACGAAAAAACAATTGAAATAGTCGCATATACTGATATAACTACCCAAAATCATGAATAAGCACTTAAAACGGTCATAAGTTATCCCATACATTATCGACACAATATTTATTCATTAGTTGTAAATGTATATAAAAAAAGAAGTGCGTCCTAAGCGCACTTCTACTCATTAATCTTTTGGTACATTATCAATTTCTGTCCAGTCAAATTCTCCTGCTTGAATTTGATTTCTGCGTTCCTTATTCATGATATCTGTTGGTCGCTCACCATGCAGGAAATCCTCATCATGACCATCGAATTCAGGTCTATCCTGAGACAACATAAATGCCGCAATAGCTGCTACTTCTTGATCAGTTAAGGTATCTTCTTGTCCTACAGGCATATATCAATATCATCATTATGACAATTTTGTGAGTGTGTTATAATGTTCCTTAATTAATTGTCGATGAAAAGGGGAGCATCATGAATGGATTTAGATATTCATACAATGAAATGGTTAGGCCAATATTTTAACGTTTCTTCCCATGATTTTTGTATACATAAGATATTAGGTGGCACATCTTCTAATATGTATTTCGTTACTGTTGATGATAAAATGTCAGCAGTGCTTAGGCAGATTGTTGATATGCATTGGCTACAACAGGAACCGGATGTTATTTGTCAAGAAGCGATTGTATTAGAAGCACTTCAAAATGTAAAAACTTCTATTCCGATTCCGAAACTGATGACTGTTGATAATGGGAGTAAATGTCCCAATCCATCATTGTTAATGACGACATTGGATGGTGCCATATGTTTACAACCAGATCAACTCGATGTATGGTTATTCAAAATAGCAAATATATTGACGAAGATACATCAATTAAATCCTGGAAATATTCCTTACTCTTATTATCGTTATGAGGATCCGAAACATCTTTCTATTCCTTCATGGACAAATTATAGGAAAGAGTGGCAAACGTTAATTGATATAAGCAAAGAATCTCCTCCAGATGGTCAGGAACAAAAATTGATTCATAGAGATTTTCAACCGAATAACTTATTATGGTTGGATGGAGATATTACTGGTGTAGTCGATTGGATAAATGCTTGTGTCGGCCCGCGGGGAGTTGATGTAGGCCACTGTCGCTGGAATATTGCTATGATACATGGTGTTCATGCAGCGAATAAGTTTTTAGATTTCTATATCGCAAATAACGATGATTTTGTGTATGATATATATTGGGATATCGTAAGTTTTTTAGATGTAGTATCGGATCCGCTTGAAGTATATGCGGGTTGGAATATGTTCTTAGATAATCCCATTTCAACAATAACAATGAAAGAGCGAATGCATCGGTATTTGCTTCATTTATGCGAAAAAGCTAAAAGATTTTAGAAATGAGTGGATGTTATGGAATCAAAGAGAATTTTATTTACTGGTGGGGGAACAGCAGGTCATGTGATGGTTAATCTAGCGCTGATTCCTTACTTTCAGGAACAAGGATGGAAGGTAGATTATATTGGATCAAAATCAGGAATTGAAAAAGATTTGATTCAAGATTTTCCGGAGGTTACTTATTATCCAGTTTCAACAGGAAAGTTGCGGAGATACATGTCGCTGGAAAATGTTAAAGATCCGTTCAAAGTGCTGAAGGGAACTTGGGAGGCTTGGCGAATTATAGGTAAAACAAAACCAAATGTTATTTTTTCGAAAGGTGGTTTTGTATCTGTTCCGGTCGTTGCTGCAGCAAAATTAAGACGTGTGCCCTCATTGATTCATGAATCAGATATGACGCCCGGGCTTGCCAATAAGCTCTCTATCCCATTCGCGAAAAAAGTATTAGCTACTTTTCCAGAAACGACAAAGCATTTACCGGAAAAAAAGGCAGTATACGTAGGTGCAGTCGTTCGTAAAGCTTTATTTAATGGAGATAAAGAACGTGGTAAAAAAATGATTGATTATCAGAATAAAGACGATAAACAAGTATTGCTTATCATGGGCGGCAGTATTGGTTCACAGAAAATCAATGAACAAATTAGAAAGAACTTACCTACATTACTAGAAGACTTCCATATAGTACATATTTGTGGAAAAGGAAATGTAGATGAGGATGTAAAACAGGACGGCTATGTACAGTTTGAATATATCAATGATGGATTGCAGGATATTTTTGCAGCTACAGATCTTGTCATTTCACGCGCTGGGGCGAATGCTATTTTTGAATTTTTAGCTTTAAATATTCCAATGTTGCTTATCCCTCTTTCGCGTGCAGCTAGTCGTGGCGATCAAATTGATAATGCAGTTTCCTTTGAAGAAAAAGGCTATGCACATATGCTCGAAGAAGAACAATTGGAAGAAAAGTTCCATAAAAAAACTGCTGATTTAGTAAAGAACTCACCTGTTATGCGTGATAAAATGAAGCAGTATAAAAGTGGGGAAGCAAGAAATAAGGTGATCCAATTAATCGAGGAAATGGCGAAATAATTACCATTTCCTTGATAAAGGATTTATTTACGCTTTTGTTTCATCATTAAGATCTACAACGTCTAGCTTTCCTGTCTGCGGGTCAACAACAAGCCCGTGGACTTTCACATATTTCGGGAGAAGTGGGTGATTACGAATAATATCAACACTTTGCTGCACAGATTCTTCCACAGAATCAAAACCATGAAATTCAGCATCAAAGTCAATACCTGCGTGATCCAATATTTTGAAAGTTTCATCAGAAATGCCTTCTTGTTTCATTTTATCTCTCAAATTATCGGTATTGACAGCAGACATGCCACAATTATGGTGGCCAATTACAGCAACCTCTTCCGCTTGCAAGTCATAAATGGCAACTAGGATACTTTTTACAATACTGTCGTATGGCTTCCGTAAAATAGCGCCGGCGTTTTTAACCATTTTCACATCGCCATTATGTATGTTCATAGCTTCGTGTAATAATTCAACAAGTCTTGAGTCCATACATGTAAAAACAACCATCTTTTTGTTTGGAACAGAATCCTCATGTTCAAAAGGTTCATAATCTTTATTACGAATGAACTCCTCATTATATTTCAATATTTCTTTAATTCTTGACATAAACACCCAACACCCTTCTAGTATAAAAACTTACAGTACATTATAACACAACATTTTTGAAAATTAATCACCATATGGAATTAT
>DATGUH010000169.1:0-4113 GCA_035301445.1 Pseudogracilibacillus sp.
AAACAAGATAGTTATGAGATAGTCACTGGAATTGATTCTCCGTATGTTACCTTAGCAAAGCAACTTTTAGATGATGTGTATTTACAAAATGAACAATTGGAGCAACTTATTGATCAGAACGAAGCAAATAAGATTGAATTAGCTGATACATTGGATTATTCACCAGTATTTACTTTAACTGAACAGACCGAGACAGAAGAATTTTATGATAATAATCTATATCCATTGTATGGCATGGCTTTATTTCTCGTCATTTACACGATAGCTTATTCAGTATTCCAAATGCTCGTCGAAAAGAAATCTGGTATTTGGGATCGCATTATATTATCTCCTGCGAAAAAGTGGGAAATGTATACGGCAAATTTTATTTATAGTTCGATTGTAGGTTATTTGCAAATAAGTATTATCTTTTTATTGTTCCGTTTTGTATTTGATGTGGACTTTGGGGGCAAGCTCGACATACTTCTTGTGGCAGTTATTCCTTATGTGTTAACTATCGTTTCTCTTATTATTCTTATTGTAGGTATCGTAAAAACGGTTCAACAGTTTAATGTCGCTATTCCAATTGTTTCACTTAGTATGGCAATGCTTGGTGGAGCTTTTTGGCCACTGGAAATTGTTGATTCAGACTTCATGTTACTACTCTCTAACATTATTCCGATTAAATATGGCCTTGATTTATTAAATGGTATCACAAGCTCCGGTTATACGTGGGAAGATATGTTAGAGCCCACGGCAATATTGTTGCTAATGAGTGTCGTGTTTACCGGCATAGGTATTCATTTGATGGAGAAGCGGTTTATTATGTAAATCACTACCCTTAATCTATTTTATAGTACGAAACTATTCTCAAGCAGATATTGACTTACGAAACTAACCTATTATAAGTGACCAAATAGAAAAACGGATAATCCTTTGTTCGTCGTTTTACTTATTGGATAAAAGGATATATACTGGCATTATTGGAGAAAAGAGGATTTTGTTGCAATAAAATCATGAAATCTTTTGTTGCATTTCCTCTTTTCATTGTAATCGAATCAAATAATAAACGGAGTAAAAGAACTAATATATTTCTAGGAGGTATATTAAATGGCAGAAGATCGTTATCAAAAGGGTTTAGACAAATTAAAGGAGCTCACTGTACCAGATAGCGAAAATCCAACCGGCCACATGGATATCGGAGAAGGATTTAAAGATATTGCTCCTGATTTAAGGAATTATGTAGTAGAGTTTGCTTTTGGCGACATTTACGCACGTCCAGGAATTGACAATAAACAAAAAGTGCTAACAACTATTTCAGCACTTGTCGCGCAAGGAACTCCACAGATTGAAATGCATATCGAAACAGGACTGACAGTAGGACTAACACCAGAAGAAATTGTAGGCTGCATTATGCATTTGATTCCTTACACAGGATTTCCACGTGCTTTGAATGCATTAAAAGTTGCGCAGAAAGTTTTTGATGAAAAAGGTATAACTGTTAAAACAGACGAATAAATTGAACATCAAAAAAGCTGTAGTTAAAAAATACAAGATTCTATAAAAAAGAATTCCTCTGTAGGGTACATATAATATGGTTCTAATCAATCAATGACAGTATATGATTAGAGCCATTTTTTTGGGTAGTATTATCAGATGTTGATGCATAAGTGTACTGTAATCACAAAAGCTACCTGAAAGTATTGTTCTATAAAAAACAAAAAATCAATAGCGTATATCATGCATTTCCATGAAAAGATGGTATAATTATACATTATATAGAAAATGAACTTGTTTAAGGTGGATTATGTAGTGAAAAACATTTTTAGTATATATGGAAAAGATATGAAAAACATCGCTACAAACTGGGTAGTGGCCGTATTAATAGGCGGGCTTGTCATTTTACCCTCTTTGTATGCTTGGTTTAATATAAAAGCATCTTGGGATCCTTATGGCCAAACTGATCAAATCCCTATTGGAATTGTGAACGAAGATGAGGGAGCCGAAGTTCGTGGCGAAGATATAGATGTCGGTGAAATGTTAGTGGAATCTTTGGAAGATAATGATTCTATGAACTGGCAATTTGTTAGTAAGGATAAGGCAATGGATGAAGTGAAAAATGGTAATTATTTTGCGGTAATTGTTATCCCGAGTGATTTTTCTGAGCAGCTTGGTTCAGTGCTTTCCGATAAACCTGAAAAAGCCGATATGGAATATTACGTCAACCAAAAAATTAATGCCATTGCCCCTAAAATCACAGATAAAGGTGCAACTGTTATCGTTGAGGAAATAAGTAGTGAATTTATTTCTACGGTTAATGGTGTTATTTTCGATATGTTTAATCAAATAGGATTGGAATTAGAAGAAGAACAGCCAGATATAGAGAAATTCCAAGAATATATTTTTACATTAGAAGAGGAACTTCCAGGCATACATGATACCTTGACAGAAACAGATGAAGATGCGAAAGAAGCAAAAGACATTGTACAAAAGGCATTAGGTAAGATACCGGAAGTAAAAGAAATGACAGAGGATGGATCTGAACAGCTTAACTCTGCTATGGGAAGGATCAATCAGGCAGAAGAATTACTGGATGAACTTGGCCCTAAAATAAGTGAAGACTTAGCTGAAGCACAGTCCATTGCACACGATGTGAATGAAGCGATTGATAATGCTACAGAAAACGTTGGTGTAGAAGAGGACTTGGATGATAAGATTGACGAACAATTAGAGAAATTGAACACATCCACTGAGAAAGTGGAGGGAGTTATAGAAAATATTCAAGAAATAGAAGAAGGCCTTGATGAAGAAGACGAAAATTATGATGAGAAGATAGAACAATTGGAGACAGCACGAGAGCATTTGGAAGAATTGCTTTCACAGCAAAACGAAATGAAAGAACATCTGGAAAATTTACGTGGAGCAGGTGCGGAGGCTGACAAGGTATTTGATAAGATTTCCGAAAAGGCAGATGCCTCCACTGAAAAGATAGATGAGTTTATTGAGGATTATAATAATGAGATTAAACCAGCAATTAACTCAGCTATAAAGGATATGAAAGAAAAACTAACATCGGCCAAGAGTATGGTTAATGAAATTCAAGAAACCATTCCAAAAGTAGAAGAACTACTTAACAGTACAGACGGCCACCTTGATGAGGGACAGGATATTTTAAAGGAAGTCCTTGAGGAATATCCATTTGTTCAAGATAAAGTGTCAGAGACGGCGGACAAATTAAGGGAATTAAAAGATGAAGCGGATTTGTCAGATATTATCGAGCTGTTGAAAAATGACCCTGATGCCGAGCGCGGATTTTTTGCGGAACCCGTGAAGCTTCATGAAAATGAGTTATTCCCGATTAAAAATTATGGAACAGGAATGACACCTTTTTATACAGTACTTTCCATCTGGGTTGGTGCATTATTGCTTATTTCTCTTTTAAGTACTGAGTTACCAGGGGAAATTAAGCCAACGATTATGTATTTTGGACGTTTGCTAACCTTCCTTACAATTGGACTATTGCAGACGCTCGTCGTAACAAATGGAGATATGTTCTTACTTGGAGTACCCGTTGCACATCCAGTCTGGTTTGTCGTTTTTGGGTTATTGATTAGTTGTGTGTTTATGACCATCGTATATTCAGTTGTATCTATATTTGGAGACGTTGGTAAAGCACTTGCGATAGTCATGTTGGTGTTGCAAATAGCTGGATCAGGCGGTACTTATCCAGTCGTTCTTTTACCAAGCTTCTTCCAAAAAATTAATCCATTTCTACCGTTTACGTATGCAGTTGATTTGATGAGAGAAGCAGTTGGTGGAATCGTATGGCACCAAGTTTATATTTCTGTTACAGCATTGGCTATATTTGGATTGATTTTTATACTGTTGGCAGTATTCTTAAAAGGTCCGAACAACAGATTAATGAACAAAATGCTCGCTTCCAAAGATTCGAGATTATTTCATTAATAAGGTAATATTACCAAGAATAAATGGAACGATAATCATGCCAAATGATCCTCTATCTACTATAATAGTAATAGAGGATTTTTTTCGCTTTAAAGGGGGATTAGATGAAACGTAAAAAATGGTTTATCACTCTCGCTATTGTTATAGCAGTTTTATTAATGATAGATG
>DATGUH010000170.1:0-27784 GCA_035301445.1 Pseudogracilibacillus sp.
GCACGTCCAAATGGAGAAACCTATTACGCGGATACTTTGGATGAGCATAAACAGTATGTAGAACAGTATAGACAAGAGTGGTACGACTTGGAAGAAGAATCAAAAAAAGAAAAGAAAAAATCAAAAAAACAAGATGAAAAAGCAAAGGAAAAAGAGAACAATAGTGATCAATCAAAGGATTAATTGAGGTAGGAATATCATGGAAAACCAAACCGCTTATTTGAAATCCCTAATGGAAACTAACCAAAGGTGGCAATCTTTGGAGAGCTATGCTGCAATGAATCAAGTTCCAATTATGGATGAAGTTAGTATGGATTTTGTTTGTCAGCTTGTAAATATTCAACAACCAACCAATATATTGGAGATAGGGACGGCAATTGGATATTCGGCAATTAGAATGGCATCAAAAGCACCATCTACACATATAATCACCTTGGAAAGAAATCAAGAGATGATTGATGTAGCTAATAACAATATCAATAAGTTTGGATTGAACAATCAGATAGAAGTGTTGCCTGGAGACGCTGTTGATCATTTAATCAATCTACAACAAACAGGATATTCATTTGATTTTGTCTTTATTGATGCAGCTAAAGCACAATATGAAAATTTCTTTAAGTTATCTGAATCGTTACTGCAAGAAAATGGGCTTATTGTATGTGACAATGTATTGTTTAGAGGCTTTGTTGCTAATCCCGAAAAAGCTGAATCACCAAGATTACAAAAAATCGCCAATAAAATTAATCATTTTAATACATGGCTTATGAACCATAAGGGATATGATACTTCCATTATTCCAATTGGCGACGGTATTTCGATTAGTAAGAAGCTATCATGATTGATGAAGTAGTAACATACAGTAAAATAATATATATGTGGGAAAGTAAGGAGTGCGAAGAAAATGACAGAAGAAAAAAGCTATTACATGACAGAAGAAGGAAAAGAGAAAGTTGAGAATGAATTACACGATTTAAAAACAGTAAAAAGAAAAGAAGTAGTGGAAAGAATTAAAACGGCTCGAGACTTCGGGGATTTGTCTGAGAACTCGGAGTATGATTCTGCTAAAGAAGAACAAGCATTTGTTGAAACGAGAATTGCGCATCTTGAAAATATGATTAGAAATGCTGTTATTATTGAAAATGATGATGAAAATGAAAACATTGTAAGTCTTGGAAAAACAGTAACCTTTACTGAACTTCCTAATGGTGAAAAAGAGTCCTACTCCATTGTTGGTAGCGCGGAGGCGGATCCTTTTGAAGGGAAAATTTCCAACGACTCTCCAATGGCTAAAAGTTTACTCGGCCAGGAAAAAGGATCAGAAGTACTTGTACAAACACCTGGTGGCGACATAAAAGTTAAAATTATTGATGTCCAATAAAACGTAAGGAGAAATGAGGGATACTCGTTTCTCTTTTTCATCCATTTCTAATCGGAGTACTGTGCCTATGTTTTGAGGAGGGAAATAGATTGTCTGAAAGTAATTCTAATTCACGTGCAAATCGTCATCTAAAGAAACAGAAACAAAAGAAACGAATTGTTTTTTTAATTGGATTAGGGGCCCTGTTTTGTGTGTTTTTAATTACTTGGATAACAGTTGGTAATAATGAATCAAAAGAAGAACCACAAAAATCTGAAGCAGAATTAGCGACGGGACAGCAGGAAGAGGATAATCATTCTAATGAAGATACTTCAGTTAATAATGAAACATCCAAGTTAGAAGATGAGGAAAATTCGGATGATCAGAAACCTGATTCAGACATTCGTGAAGTTGAATCCGATGAAAATGATGTTGAAAAAGCGTATGAAGGTGAATGGGAGCCAGTTGAAACAGAGCAAAGTGGGGAACATGTAACTAATTATGATGATGGATCTGATGATAGGAAAGAAATTAAGCAGGCCGTAACAGAGGCAACTGGCATTGATTCAGACAATATTATAGAACACTGGATTGGAAACAACGGTGAACAAAAAGTAGAAGCAACGGTATCTGATACAGGAAATAAAACATCCTACCGGGTATATTTATCATGGATAAATGAAGAAGGATGGCAAGTGGACCGGGTAGATAAGTTAAAAGAATATGAAGGTTAAGTCTAGTAGATGAAAGTAGTGAATAAAAATTGGCCATAGGAATTATTGGTGCAATGGATGAAGAAGTTGCATATTTAAAAAAACAAATGACTGATAAAAAAACAGATACAGTAGCCGGGGCTTTATTTATTCAAGGGGTTTTAAACAGCAAACAAGTCATTCTGGTAAAATCAGGGATAGGTAAAGTTAATGCTGCTATGACAGCAACTATTTTGATGGAAAAGTTCAATCCAACGGCTATTATTAACACTGGAACAGCTGGAGGATTTTCCGAACAGTTAGAAGTTGCGGATCTTGTGATTGGAGAAGAATCTGTGCATCATGATGTTGATGTAACTGGTTTTGATTATGCATATGGTCAAGTTCCTGGTATGCCAGAGCGGTATCAAGCGGATAAAACATTGGTAGATACAGCTTATAAAGTCCTTGAAAGATTGGATATTCGCCATAAAGCAGGACTGATAGCAACAGGAGACACATTTATGAATCAAACAGATAAAATCAATTTAGTACAATCACGTTTTCCGGATTTGATTGCAATGGAAATGGAGGCAGCAGCAATCGCTCAGGTTAGTTACCAATATAATAAACCTTTTATTATCGTACGTGCTTTATCAGACATTGCTGGTAAGGATGCTCCAATGTCATTTAATCATTTTGTTGATATTGCTTCTAAAAATGCTGCCCACTTTATTATGGAAATGTTGGATAATATGTAAGAATCACGCGACCAAGGAGACAGGTGGTCGCGTGATTTTTCAAGTGTTTTTGTTAAGAGTATTATTTAACGATAGCTTGCGTATGAATTATACAGGAAAAAAGATTAAAGTGGGTCTTTATTTTCCTCTTTATAAAAAGCTCTGAATACTTTCATAATAGCTCTTTTTTCAATCCTTGATACATAGCTTCTTGATATACCAAGCATACTTGCAATTTCCTTTTGCGTTAGTTCTTCTTTGCTGTCAAGACCAAAACGATAATTTAACACATTAATTTCTCTGTCTGTGAGTTCTTTGAAATGTGTTTTCATTTGGCTAATATTCATATTCAATTGAATATACTCTAGTATATTTTCTGATTCGGCTTCAACGACATCGAGTAAAGTAATTTCATTTCCTTCATGATCTTGACCAATAGGGCTGTACAGGGAGACATCTTTTCGTGTTTTTTTCAATGTACGCAAATACATCAAGATTTCATTTTCTATACATCTTGCGGCATATGTAACAAGCTTTGTTCCTTTCCCTGTTTTAAAACTCTCTACCCCTTTAATTAGTCCAATAGTACCGATGGATATTAAATCTTCATTTTGTTCACCGGTATTGTCAAACTTTTTTACAATATGGGCGACAAGACGTAAGTTATGCTCAATTAGTTTATTTCTAGCTTCTCTGTCTCCATTTTCTTTTAGTTGTAAATACTTTTTTTCATCAGATGGGGATAAAGGTTGCGGAAATGTATTCTGCTTTACATAAGAAACAAAAAATAATGTTTCTTTAATCAACATAGTTAGAATAGTCATAATGGATCCCAATTCATTCACCTCCATAATGATAGCTTATGAAGATAAATGAAATTTGTGTCTGTCCAATACAAAAATACGTGAGTAAATTTCATAATTGGGTTTATTGAATGAAAACCGGAACTTTTAAAAATAAATTTCGTAAGCGGTCGTGTTTAGGAATCAAACTTGAATGGTTGTAACGTAAGGCGGCGACTCCTGGTCGGCTAAAATCGGCCACGTCAATCACCAACTTCGACACTAGCACGTCCTGTGCGTCGTGAGATCCCACAGTGAGCGTTTTAAATGACCACCGGCTAAAATCGCCCTCCCGCGGCAAACGCCGGCGTACCCCTTGCCGGGCCAAGGAGGCTCAAGTCGTGCCCGCTAAAAAGCGTCCGCCTGCAGTGGAAACCATTCTCAAGCAGATATTAATGTTCGGATTTTTCATCCTGTTATCGTCTTATGAAATTGATTTATATAACTATAATAAGTTGTATATTTAACATGATTTATTTTCTAGATTATTATTGTACATGATGATCTGTTGTTCTTTTTGACAATTCCTCTTCCAACATAAGTATGAAATCTTTATCTAATTCTAATTCTACGGCTTTTGTATATGTTTCTTTTAATAAATAATCAGATAATCCTTGCATTTAAAATACTCCCTACGTTTATTTGAACTTAATTTATCATGAATGTTAGAAGGATACAAGAGCATAGTTATCAACAGAGAACTGTATATAACTTGTTTATAATATAAAAATATAGGCCGAAACATCTGTAGAGAACACTTTTATTTTGTGGAAAAGTTGTCCACAAGCGCAAGGAGCCGTGAAATTTGTCGAACGATTTATTGCATAGATTGGTATTAGACAATTTATAGCAATATGTGAGATGATACTATATATTAATAATTGAATTGTCATTGGGGTGATTTTTTGTTGAATTTATTTTTACCAAATAAACATGTTAATCATATTTATGATATAACACCAGCATTTTTACAATCTGAAAATAAAAAAGGTATTATTGTTGATTTAGATAACACATTAGTGCCATGGGATATGGCTCATGCTACAGAAGAAGTAATTGAATGGCTGAAAAAGATGAAGGAAGCTGGCATTCAAGTTACTATTTTTTCAAATAATAATGCCGATCGAGTATCTATTTTTGCAGAACCATTAGAGGCTCCATTTGTATCTCGTGCAAAAAAACCATTCAGACGTGCTTTTTTAAAAGCTCAAAAAATGATGAATTTGAATAAAGAAGAAATAATTGTTGTAGGAGATCAACTTTTAACTGATGTGCTTGGCGGTAATCGAGCAGGATTCTATACGATACTTGTTGTACCAATTGTAGAATCAGATGCCCCCATTACAAAATTCAATCGGCGTTTGGAAAGAAAATTGATGAATCATTTTTATAAAAGTGGCAAATTGACAAGGAGATTAGAATAATGAACGATACAATGTATTGTCAAGGTTGTGGAGCACCATTACAAACAACAGATGAAAGAAAAATTGGTTATATTCCAAAAATAACGGATAGAGACGACTTAATGTGTAGAAGATGTTTTAAGTTACGACACTACAATGTTGTGGAATCAGTATCTATTCACAGCGATGATTATAAAAACATGGTAGCTGAAATACGTGAAACGAATAGTTTGATTATACATTTAATCGATGTGTTCGACGTTGATAGCACTCTAATAGAAAGTTTGCCAAGGTTTGTAGGAAAAAATCCAATTATCCTTGTTGCAAATAAGATTGATTTATTGCCAAAGTCCACGAACTTGAATCGATTAAAGAATTGGCTTCGTTCAGTTGCAAAAAAGGCAGGACTAAATGTGAAAGAAGTGTATTTAACTTCAGCCAAAAAGGGACATAGTCTAGATGAGCTTGCCAAAGATATGGAACAAATGCGAAAAGGAAAAGATATATATGTCACCGGTGTGACGAATGTTGGTAAATCCACTTTTCTGAATGCATTTATTCAACGTTCCACAGGTATTAAAGAAGCAATTACAACATCTTATTTTCCAGGAACTACACTAGGGTTTATAACTATTCCATTGGATGATGATGCAGCACTTATCGACACACCAGGTATTATGAATGAACATCAATTGGCACATTATGTATCTAATCAAGATTTAAAAAAGGTTATTCCAAATAAAGAAATTAAGCCAAGAAATTATCAATTGAATGAAAATCAAAGTTTATTTGTAGGTGGATTAGCTCGTTTAGATTTTATCAAGGGGGATCGTCAAACATTTGTATGCTATTTCGCAAATGATATCCCACTTCATCGAACAAAAGCAGATCAAGCCGATGCATTGTATGATCGGCAGCTAGGTGAATTATTAAGCCCACCAACGGCTGAAACAATAAAGGAATTACCAAAATTAGTAGAGCATTCCTTTAGAATTAAGGAGCCATACACTGATATTGTGATATCTGGTCTCGGTTGGTTCACGATTATAAATGGAGATGTCACCGTAAAAATCCATAGTCCTAAAGGAATTCATGTTACATTAAGAAAATCCATACTAGCAAAATAATAAGGAGGAAATATTGTGGAAGCCTATCAGTTTGGTTTAATTGGTTACCCTATTAAACATTCTTTATCACCTTGGATACATCAACAATTTTTTGAAGCAACTGGTATAAATGGAAATTATTCTATGATAGAAATTCAACCTGACAAGAACTTTTCTGAATCAATGAAGACTTTGAAAACAATGCAATTAGATGGTTTCAATGTAACTGTACCTTATAAACAAAAAGTGATGGACTATCTAGATGAAGTAGATGAAGAAGCATTAAAAATTGGTGCAGTTAATACTGTTTTATGCAAAAACAATCGATTAATCGGTTATAATACGGATGGGATAGGTTATGTCCGTTCTTTAGAGCAAAAGTTTCCTAAGCTGAGTGAAAAAAAAGATTCACCTATTTTAATCTTAGGTGCAGGTGGTGCAGCTAAAGGAATTTATCATGGTTTAAAGTATGCAGGATACAACCATATTACAATCGCTAATCGAACAATCGAAAAAGCAACCCAAATTGCAGGAGAAAATTGTGTCATCTCCATGAACGAGGCACAAGAAAGGCTGGCAGAATTTAAACTTATTGTACAAACTACATCGGTTGGGATGAAGCCAAATGAACATCAATCAATCATTTCATTAGAAAATATGACAGCAGAAACAATTGCAAGTGATATTGTATACCAACCAATGATGACAAAGTTTTTACGTGAAGCTCAAATAAAAACAACATCCATTCATATGGGACATACAATGTTGCTTTATCAGGCACAATCTGCTTTTAAAATTTGGACAGGTCAAAACCCTACTACAACAGGTATGGATGAAGCATTACAAAAACAATTGGAAGGTTGATTTATATGCTAACTGGGAAACAAAAAAGATTTTTACGTTCAAAAGCCCATCATGTAAAGGCATTATTTCAAATAGGTAAACAAGGACTAACGGAAAACTTTATTGAACAATTAAGTGAGCTCTTGGAAAAAAGAGAACTTGTTAAAATTCACGTTTTACAAAACTGTATGGAAGACAAACATGTACTGGCAGAGGAATTATCAACAAAAACAAATGCTCACATTGTGCAAATAATTGGGAACCAGATTGTATTGTATAAACAATCAGAAGAAAACCAGCGCTTAACTTTACCAGAATAGAATGGAGAAGGCTATGAGCAGAATTGGATTGCTTGGTGGTACATTTGATCCACCGCATATTGGACATTTTATTATAGCGCAAGAAGTAAAAACAGCGTTAGAATTAGATGAAGTTTGGTTTATGCCTACTAATCAACCACCGCATAAGGAACCAGCTTATTTTAGCAGCGAAACGCGTTTAAGCATGTTAAAACAGGCGACGGCATCAGCAAGTGATTTTTTTGTAGAACCAATTGAGCTTGCACGACAAGGGAAGTCTTATACAATTGATACTATTAAATTGCTAAAAGACAAATACCCACAAAATTCCTTTTATTTTATCATTGGTGCCGATATGGTGGAATACATGCCTAAATGGCATAAAATAGAGGAACTTTTAACCTTAATAGACTTTGTAGGCGTGAATAGAAAGGATTATACAAATAAAACGGATTACCCGGTGACAATGGTGGATATACCAGTTATTGATATTTCATCTACCGAGATTAGATCACGGATGAAAGAGGGACTTGCTGTAAGGTATTTTTTACCTCATGAAGTATATAGGTATATGAAGGAGCATTTATAGCATGAATGTAACAGAAGCGAAAGAAAAGATAAAAAATACATTATCTGAAAAAAGATACGCACATACTATTAGAGTTGTAGAAACGGCCGAAAGACTCGGCAAACAATATGGAGAAGAAAACAAAGAGGATATTAAACTTGCTGCAATGCTGCATGATTATGCAAAATGTTTTACAGTAGAAACGTTAAAAAAGAATATTAAAAAATACAATTTACCTACAACTTTGTTAAATTATCATCATGAACTTTGGCATGGTCCTGTTGCAGCTGCAATCATGGAGCAGGATTATGGTATTAAAAATAAAGATATTTTAAATGCTGTTTATTTCCACACTACTGGTCGTGCAGGTATGACAACATTGGAATACATTATTTTTGTTGCTGATTACATAGAACCTGGACGTCAATTCCCGGGAGTGGATTCAGTAAGAGAATTAGCAAAAACGGATATTATATTAGCAGCAAAATCAGCAAACAAGAATACAATTACCCATTTGATGAGCAAGGACAATAGTGTACACCCGGATTCTTTTCATATGTACAATTTTCTAATAGATAAAGAAAAGGAGCGATGAAACGTTGACAAAAAAGAATACTTTGTTGGAAATTGTAGTAGCAGCTTGTGAAGATCGGAAAGCTGATAATTGCGTTGCGCTTGATATGCAACGTTTAACACCAATGACCGATTATTATGTGATTTGTAATGGAAATAACGAAAGACAAGTGCAAGCTATTGCTAGAGCGGTTAAAGAAGCTGCAGAAGCAAATCAATTTGAGGTAAAGCGGACGGAAGGTTTTAATCAGGCTCGTTGGATATTGTTGGATTTAGGAGATGTAGTTTGTCATATTTTTCATAAGGATGAGCGACATTATTATAACTTAGAACGTTTATGGGGAGACGCAGAGCAAATACATATTGGAGATAGTACTCAAGATGACCTATAATCAATTTGCTTATATCTATGATAAATTAATGGAGGATGCTCCATATGATACATGGGCTGCAATGACTAAAAAAATCTTCCGAGATAAGGGCATATCCGAATCCGCTTCAATTCTTGATTTAGGCTGTGGTACAGGAGAGATTGCAATCCGATTGAGTAAATACGGATATGTAGTGACTGGTGTTGACAATTCAAATGAAATGCTCTCCGTTGCCCAAAATAAGGCAATAGATGAAAGGGAGAAAATCAACTGGATTTGTCAAGATATGCGAGATCTGCAAGGTTTTACAGAAATAGATGTTTGCATTAGTTATTGTGATGTGATGAATTATATTGTAAAAGAATCTGATATCGCATTAACATTTAATCATGTATTTGCAAGCCTTCGCGATCATGGATTATTTATATTTGATGTGCATGATGATACATATGCTGACGAATCTTTAGTTGACCACACTTTTGCAGATGTTGGTGAAGATGTTACTTATATTTGGGAGTGTGCAGGCGGAGAAAAATCGGGTCGACTTATCCATGATTTAACTTTTTTTCAACAAACAAATGCAAATAAATATATTAAGTTTGAAGAAACGCATGAGCAACAAGTTTATCCGTTAGCTTTATATGAAAAATTATTAAAAAATGCCGGTTTTAGAAAGATTGAATTTTTCAATGATTTTCAACCAGAAAATGAACTTTCTTCCAAAAATCGCGTACGAAATTTTATAATTGCGGAAAAATAGTCGGGTAAATTATCATTTCTCGACTGTTTTTATTTTTTTAAGTATTGTACAAAAAGAGGTTCCATCCTTATAATAACACTATGACATGAAGAAGGGAGACTTAGGTCGATGTATCACGTGAGAAAATATGGATTGTTCGCTGTATTTGGTTTGATCATCTTGATTGGGATGGTCCTTGTGAACAGAGAAAGTCATTCTTCTTTTGAAGTAGAACATGAGCAAGAGGAAGATGACAATTTATATTCTAAAGATGATGCTAATAGTGAAAAGATAGCCAAAGCTGAAGTGGATGAAGAAGTGGCAGTTGATATTAAAGGGGCAGTACTTGACCCAGGTGTGTACACTGTAGATGCTTCTGCTAGGGTGCATGATGTCGTTGAAATGGCAGGAGGTTTTATTAAAGAAGCGGATGAACAACAAATAAATCTTGCAGAGCGTGTGCAAGACGAAATGTATGTTTACGTCCCTAAACATGGAGAAACAGAAACACCGCAAATGCCAAACGATACTTCGACCGGAACAGAAGGTGATTCGGAATTAGTTCGTATCAATCAAGCAACAAGTGCTGAGCTAGAACAATTGAGTGGTATTGGGCCTGGTAAAGCGGAGGATATTTTGAACTATATAGAAGAAAACGGCCCCTTACAATCGGAGGAAGATTTGTTAGAAATTAGCGGTATTGGTGAAAAGACATTAGAAAACTTTAAAGACCAAATAATTATACCTTAATAGGATGGGAGGATTTATAGCGATGAACCGTGTTTCTTGGGAACAATATTTTATGGCACAAGCACAGATCACCTCTTTAAGAAGTACATGTACAAGATTGATGGTTGGGGCTATTATGACGAAAGCAAATCGAATTATCGCAAGTGGGTACAATGGTAGTGTAGCTGATAGTACTCATTGTATAGATGAAGGCTGTTACATGGTAGATGGGCATTGTGTACGAACGATTCATGCAGAAGCGAATGCGATTTTACAATGTGCCAGGTTTGGTGTACCGACGGAAGATACGACGTTATATGTGACCCATTTTCCATGTTTACAATGCTGTAAACAAATTATTCAAGCAGGGGTAAAGGAAGTGTTTTACGGAGAGGATTACAAAAACCATGATTTAGCTATTCAGCTTTTTAAAGAAGCGGATGTAAGGCTTCATAAAGTGGATTTAACAGACATAGAAATAAAGGATGTACGAACAGTTGATGAATAATGTTTGTTCTTACTGGGTGCGACTAATATAATGCTGCGCGAATACTGGTTTGTATTAGCTTTTTCTGCTCTAGCAGGTATGATCAGTGTCGCGCAGGGTCATGTCTACCTTCTCGTATTATTTTTAGGTTGGCTTTTATTTATATATTATTTGAAAAAAGTCAATTTTAAGCTTGTTATTGTCGCTTTGATTATCTGCTTCGCATCATACGTATATCTCCCCCCACCACAAGCTCCCCCGTCAAACTCTCTGTCTATACAATCACAATCTGAAAAACAAATAAAGACAGGAAAAATCACGTCCCCATTGATTGAAAAAGAGCGCACTGTCACTTTTGATTTCCAAACGAACGACGAAAAGAAATGGCAGGTCACTTATTTTAAAAATGATGCTAATGATTACTTGCCCAACTTTGTACAACATGGAGCATCATGTCGTCTTTCTGGGGAAGTATCTCCAGCGCTATCGGCTACAAATCCTCATCAATTTGATTACCAAAACTATTTATGGCAGCAAGGGATACAAGCTCAATTTTTAATAAGTCATATTGAAGATATCGAATGTGAAAATAAATCCCTTCGCTCATCTATTTATGATTTTAGACAGTTTTTAAAAGAAACAACTGAAAATAATCTTTCTGAAAACACTGTTCAATGGTTACATGCACTTGTGCTTGGAGACGATACATTGTTGGATGATTCGATTGTGGATGTTTTTAGACGCTGGGGTTTATCTCATATACTGGCTATTTCAGGGTTACACATAGGAATTGTTGTCGGTTTGATATATTTTTGTTTTGTTCGATTGAATATATTAACAAAAGAAAAAGCAAAATTATTTCTATGTTTATTCTTGCCAGTTTATGCGTTGATTGCAGGTGGACAACCTTCCGTTTGGAGAGCAAGTCTTATGGTCATGATTGCTATATTATTATCTTTTTTAAAACGAAAGATTAGTTATACAGACTTGATAAGTATTATTTTTATTTTATTTATATTGTTTGATAAATATATTATATATCATATAGGTTTTCAACTTTCTTTCGCAGTGACGTTTGGAATCATTTTATCGCAAAAGTGGGTAGGAGCCTCAAACACTTCATTGGAAAGTTTATTAAAAATAAGTTTTGTCTCACAAATGGTTATATTGCCTTTGCAAATACATTATTTCTCCATTTTTGATCCCTCATCGATTTTACTTAATTTAATTGTTGTTCCTTACTTTACCTTATTTGCAATCCCAATTTTATTTTTGCTATTGTTTTTAAGTTTCATTCCATCAGGGTTGACAAGGATGATTGAATTTGTGTTTCATATTTTTCACGAAAAATTATTAACATGTATCATTTGGGTGGATGCACATTTTCATTTTCCCTTTATTATAGGTAAACTACCATTATTTTTTATTGTTGCATACTATATCCTTTTTGTTGTATTTATGATGGCACTAGAAAATAAGCCTGAAAAATATGCATTTTCATATGGTGTGGTACTTTGCTTATATATTAGTTTTCTAGCCCTAAGACCATATTTTTCACCGTATGGGACAGTAACTATGCTCGACATTGGTCAAGGGGATGCTTTTATTATTGAAATGCCTTACCGGAAAGCTGTTTATTTTGTTGATATTGGGGCAGAGCTATCATTTCCTGATAATGCAAAAAATGATAAGGAATATCTACAGATTATTCGTCCATATTTATATGGCCAAGGCATTCATAAGGTGGATGCTGTATTTTTAAGTCATGAACATTTGGACCATTATGGAAGTTTGCCTTATTTATTAAATGATTTACAAGTAAATGAAATTGTGATGTCTCATTTTTATGAAATAGATTCAGATCAGTTGAAATCATGGACTGAACAGGGAACAAAAGTGACGAAAGTGATGCAAGGAGATGTTATTCACCATCAAAAAACGATTTTTCATGTGTTAAGCCCAAGAAAAAAGACAGACTCGGCTGACGACAACTCCCTTGTCCTACTTACAAACATCGGGAACAAAGATTGGGTATTTACAGGGGATATTGGAAAAACAACAGAAAGAGACATTATCAATACTTTTCCCCAATTAAAAGCGGACATACTTAAAGTGGCACATCACGGTAGTGATACTTCATCAGATAGTCAATTTGTGAATCGTTTTGAAGAAACAGCATTTATTTCTGTTGGCAGAGATAATATGTATAACCATCCAAATGATGAAGTAATCGATACACTTAAGGATGAAGGATTAGAAGTTTATCGAACAGATGAGCACGGTGCAGTACAGTATCGGTTTAAAGGGGAGAAAGGTTTTTTTAAAACATTTCTTTCAGCGAAATAAAAAGGCTGCCTGTATGAAGGCAACCTTTTGCATGAAGTAGTTTATGAATGGATAAAGCTAATAGCCGATCCAATAGCAAAAATAAGTGAGAAAAAAACAAATGGAACAATGAATCCTGTTGCTGCATGTGGAATGTCGTTTGTTTTTTCTTGTGGATCTTTTTCAAATTCGTTCATATGTATGACCTCCTAGCCCATAGTATAATCCGTTTTGTGTAAAAAATCCAGTAATTTTATAGTTTTATTAATTAATACATTTTAGTGCTTCTTTATTATATCAATTATACGCATATTTTGCTATGATTAATAAAGAAATATTAAGAAAGGACGATTGTTAGTATGTCCTATAACCAAGCATTAAAAGCTGTTCAATCAGGTAAACTAGCGTCAGTATACGTGTTATTTGGCACTGAATATTATTTTATTGATCAATTAAAACAAGCAATTGAACAAACTGCAGATACGGATAAAATATCATATGATTTACGGGAAGTACCACTGCAGGAAGCGGTGACAGATGCGGAAACATTTCCCTTTTTTAGTGATAAGAAGTTAATTTTCGTCAACTATCCTGTATTTTTACAACCAAAACCTGAAAAGACTGCTGTTCAACACGATGTTTCTGTTTTGGAACAATATGTAAATGCTCCTGTGGACCATACCGTACTTGTTATTATAGCTCCATATGAAAAATTGGATGCTAGGAAGAAAATAACGAAACAACTAAAAAAATCTGCAGTCATGGTCGACTGTAATCCCGTGAAACAACAAAATTTTCATCAACTTTTACAAGAAATAGCAAACAGAAACCATATTCAAATAGACAAAAATGCTGCTAATTTGCTTGAGAGTGAATTTCAGGAGAATTTGTACATGCTGGAAAAAGAAGTGGATAAACTCGTGAACTATGCTGGAGAGGGTAGTACGATAACATATGAGATTGCTGCTGAAGTAATTTCACCTTCAAAAACGTTTAATGCTTTACAGTTTGTAGATGCTGTTTTACAAAAAAATCTTTCCCAAGCTGTTAAAATTTTTAAAGAGTTGGAGAAGATGTCGGAAGAACCAATTGGTTTAATTGCTCTTCTTGCCTATCAATTTAGAATTATTTATCAAGTGAAGCTTATGTTGGAAAAGGGGTATACACTTGATCGGATGAAGAGTGAGATTAAGGTACATCCTTATGTAGTTCAATTAGCAAGAGATAGAAGTAAATACTTTTCAAAAGAACGACTAAGCTCATTTATTCATTATTTAGCAGAAGCAGATGAATCCATTAAACGCGGGAAAATGGACAAGGGAATTGCTTTTGAAATGTTATTATATAAACTAACCGCAACCCCACAAACAAATATAAAATAAAAAACGATTCTCATAGTAAGAATCGTTTTTTTATTATGCAGATAATTGTTGTACAATTTTGGCTAGACGTGATTTATGACGATTACCATTATTTCTATGAATAGCCCCTTTGCTTACTGCACGATCAATTTTACTAATTGCTTTATTGTAAGCAGCCTTTGCATTACCAACATCATTTTCTGCAACAAGCGTTTGTACATGTTTAATGTTTGTACGCATTTCTGTTTTCACCGCTTGGTTTTGAAGTCGTTTTGCTTCATTTGTGTCCACGCGTTTGATTGCTGATTTTAAATTTGCCAATGAAAGTCACCTCCAAGTGATGTTCTATTTCTTGATACTTAATGATTACCTTTATTTAACTTCGTATGACAGAATTATTTTATCAAATTAAACGCCTGATTACAAATTTCGCACATGTTTTTTTGAAAAAAGTTCATACTACATTTAATAACAGACTGTTAAGGACTTATTTTTGTAATCAACGATGAAAAGGATGGATAGGATGACCAAGGAAGTTGAACCAGTCAGAACGGATTTAGCTATTGAAGCCAAAAACATGTATACATCGTCTGAAAAAGATAAGGATAAAATTCCGGGTGTGACTTCAAAAGAACGTACTGTGGATGATATTAGAATCAATCGAATTACTGTATCAGAGGCAGGAGAAGAGACCATACAAAAAAAAGCCGGCACTTACATTACTATTTTTGCCGATGGAGTGAAAACCCAGGACACAAAAAGACAAGGAAATGCCTCCAAAGTGCTAGCTAAAGAATTAATGTGGATGATGAAACAAAACAATGTCAAACCAATGGATAAAGGTTTAATCGTTGGACTTGGAAACTGGAACGTAACACCAGATGCACTTGGACCAATGACGATTGATAAGGTAATGGTAACCAATCATTTATTTGAATTGGAATATGAAACTGTACAAGAAGGATATCGACCAATAGGAGCACTATCCCCAGGAGTTATGGGGGTAACTGGTATGGAAACAAGTGATATAGTTTTGAGTTTGATTGATGACTTTGCGCCTGATTTTGTTATTGTTATAGATGCACTTGCTTCAAGGTCTATTGAACGTATTAATGAAACAATTCAATTGACGGATACAGGCATTCATCCAGGTTCTGGGGTCGGTAATCAACGAAAAGAACTAAGTGAAGAAGCATTAGGTATTCCGGTTATGGCGATCGGAGTCCCTACAGTTGTAGATGCAGTAACAATTGCTAGTGACACGTTAGATTATCTATTAAAACATATGGGTAGAGAATGGAGTGAAAAGGATAGACCTAGAAACACATTGTTACCAGATTCTCTGCCTATTCATCACGAAGATTTAACATCCGACGATTTTCCTGACGAAGAACGGCGTAGTACATTTTTAGGATTAGTTGGCAATCTTTCTGATGGTGAAAAAAGAGCACTACTAGAAGAAGTGTTAAGTCCCATGGGAAGGAATATGATTGTAACTCCGAAAGAAGTAGATGGATTTATGAAAGATATGGCGCATTTAATCGCAGAAGGTATCAATGCATCTTTACATGAAAAAATATCTGTTACTCAAGATACTTCGTATACTAGATAGCTGTACAATTTAGTGAGAACGTGCACAGTATTCTTCGTTTTTGATTAGACGAAGAATTTTTTTGTTCTATTTTTTTATTTTCATGCATATAGTGAAGTAAAAACAAAAGATGGTGTTAAATTTATGCGGCAATCATTTTGGAAATATGTACAAGCTTTTTATAAACATGTTATAGCACTTGTCATAATAATACTCTTATTATTCACACTTATAGGTTTCATAACAACTGCCAATACTGCCTCCAAGATACAATCGAAAAACTTCTCCGCTTGGTTGGAAGAAGTTGATTTTTCTTTTTTTACTTTATTATATAGTATGGAAAACCATGCATTTGATTTGGTATATCCGCTGGAACAACCTGATAAATTCTATTTAGACGGACTATTAAAAATGGTAACAAGCATTAGGTTTCAGGATGCTTCCAGCTTACTCGGACAAGAAATACCTGGATTTTCCACTTATGAAAATACGGTTATTATAGCTGGTGAAAAGCTAGATGATATCGACTCTTATTCACATGAATCCGGTCCACCTCTAGAAATTATTTTAGAAGACAGAGAAGCTGTAGATGCTGAGGAAGAACAAAAGGATGAAGAGGAAAAAACACCTGAGCAAACGACAGATGGACGTGAGGTTGTTTTTTTATATAACAGTCATAATAGGGAATCATTTTTACCCCATTTACCAGATGAGACAGATACAGATCATGCTTATCATGAAGAAGTAAATATAACAAAGATAAGTGATCATTTGAAGGAAAATTTAGAGAAAAACGGAATTGGAACAATGGTCGATGATACAGATATTATGCAAATTTTAAATGATAAAGGTTGGAAATATGGTAAATCTTACGATGCATCACGTCCAGTTGTTGAAACAGCTTTAGATGAAAATGATGATTTACAATACGTGGTAGATGTTCACCGAGATAGCTTACCAAGAGATAAAACGACGAAAGAGATTGATGATACCAACTATGCAACGATTCTTTTTGTTATAGGTGCGGAACATAAAAACTTTGAAAAAAATCTAGAATTAGCAACGGCATTGCATAAAAAAATAGAGAAAACATATCCAGGACTCAGTAAAGGTGTTATTCAAAAAGAAGGGGCTAATTCAAATGGGGTATATAATCAGGACATGTCAGACAATGCTATTTTAATAGAAGTCGGTGGTTTTGAAAATTCCTTAGAAGAAATGTATCGAACAGCAGATGTGTTTTCGGAAGTGTTTACAGAATACTATTGGGATGCGGAAAAAGTGAGTAAATAAAGGAGCGTTCATAGGATGAAATATATCACGGTTTTCCTACTGCTTATCACTGTATTTTTTGGCGGAATGACATACGGTACAATGGAAACAAATCACGCACTCGATAAAGAAGAAATAGTTGAAAAAGAAGAAACAATGGAAATGGAGCCTTTTACAGAAGAGTCTTCTCAAACACTTAACACAGCGGACATCAATGAGAATACATCTTTTATCCATGAGATTGCATCTTTGTTTGAAGAAATCTTTCTTTCGATTTATTCATTTTTCGTTATCTCATGTACAGCATTGCTGATATATTTTTTTAACTATTTTTTTATTTGATTGAGGAACAACTATTGAAGTCTTTGTATCTAAATAATCATCAACTTATATGAAGATGTTCGTGTTTTCAACCATAGACATCTATCAAGAAATAGCTTTCATATCGATTGTCTATATTATATTGTTAGAATAATGGACTGTTGACATTGCAAGTCATAACGGGTGTTGGTATAATCAGACTGATAACGTAGTCTGTAGGAGTGGAACATTTAATGACAAAAAATAATGATAATATTCGTAACTTCTCTATTATTGCGCATATTGACCATGGTAAGTCAACATTAGCAGATCGAATATTAGAAAATACAAAGGCATTGACAGAACGTGAAATGAAAGAGCAATTTTTAGACGGAATGGACTTAGAAAGAGAACGTGGAATTACGATTAAGCTTAACGCTGTTCAATTAGGCTATGAAAGTAAATCAGGTGAAGAATATGTATTTCATTTAATAGATACACCGGGACATGTTGATTTTGCTTATGAAGTTTCCCGAAGTCTTGCCTCATGTGAAGGCGCTATTCTTGTAGTTGATGCTGCGCAAGGTATTGAAGCACAAACTTTGGCGAATGTGTATCTCGCATTGGATAATGATTTGGAAATCATTCCTGTTATTAATAAAATTGATTTGCCAAATGCGGATCCCGATCGAGTAGCTAAAGAATTAGAAGAAGTGATTGGTATTGATCCAGATGAAGTTATTTTAGCCTCTGCTAAAGAAAATATAGGCATTGAAGATATACTGGAACGTGTCGTGGATCAAGTGCCTCCACCAGAAGGGGATAAAAAACATCCGTTACAAGCACTTATCTTTGACTCGTTATATGATCCATATCGAGGCGTGGTAGCCTATATTTGTGTGAAGGAAGGGGAAGTGAACGTTGGAGATACAATCGAAATGATGGCAACTGGTAAGGCCTACGAAGTGACAGAACTAGGTGTCTTCAATCCAAGCCCCGTTGGTAAAAAGAGTCTTACGACTGGAGAGGTTGGTTATTTAACAGCCTCGATTAAAGAAGTGAAAGATACTAGAGTTGGCGATACGATTACTACAAAAGAAAATGGTGCTGACACACCTCTTCCAGGTTATCGTAAATTAAATCCAATGGTGTTCTGTGGTTTGTATCCAGTTAACGCTGCAGACTATAACCCTCTAAGAGATGCTTTAGAGCGTCTAGAGTTGAATGACTCTTCGTTACAATATGATTCTGAAACCTCCCAGGCACTTGGTTTTGGTTTTCGGACGGGCTTTCTAGGCCTACTTCATATGGAAATCATACAGGAAAGAATAGAGCGAGAATTTAATATTGATTTGATTACAACTGCACCAAGTGTTGTATACGAGGTACGGAAGACAGACGAAGAAACAGTATATGTAGACAATCCATCAGATATGCCTGATGAACAGACGATAGAAGAAATTTTGGAGCCATTCGTAAAAGCAAGTGTGATGGTCCCGAACGATTTCGTTGGCCCTGTTATGGAATTATGCCAAAGTAAACGTGGACAGTTTCTCGATATGCAATATTTAGATGATATCCGGGTAAACGTTGTATATGAGATTCCACTATCAGAAATTGTGTACGACTTTTTTGATCAACTAAAATCACAGACGAAAGGCTATGCTTCTCTTGATTATGAGTTTATTGGTAATCGTTCTTCTAACCTTGTGAAAATGGATATACTTTTAAACGGAGAACCAATTGACGCACTGTCCATTATCGTTCATAAAGACTTTAGTTATAATCGCGGCAAGCAGATTGTTGAAAAATTGAAGGAATTAATTCCACGTCAACAATTTGAGGTCCCGGTTCAAGCAGCAATTGGTAATCATATTGTTGCCCGCTCCAATATTAAAGCCGTTCGTAAAGATGTTACGGCAAAATTATATGGTGGGGATGTAACCAGAAAGCGGAAATTACTTGAAAAGCAAAAGGAAGGAAAAAAACGGATGAAAATGGTAGGATCCGTCGAAATTCCTCAGGAAGCCTTTATGTCTGTATTACAATTGAATGATGATTAAATATTTTTGCGTCTCCTTACATCAAAGTAGAGACGCATTTTTTTATAAAATAATTTCTAACACTTCTTCGTTGACAAAGAAAAAGAGATTTGATAATTTATTATTAGCACTTAAGGTTAACGAGTGCTAATAGGGGTGAAAAACATGTTGACAGACAGGCAATTATTGATATTACAGACGATTATCGATGAATTTATTGAAACGGCCCATCCCATCGGTTCACGAGCACTGTCCAAAAAGCCAACCATTGACATTAGCGCAGCAACCATTAGAAATGTTATGGCAGACTTAGAGGATATGGGACTTTTAGAAAAAACCCATTCTTCTTCTGGAAGGGTGCCATCTGAAAAAGGATATCGGTATTATGTCGATCGTGTCATCTCACCGACATTAAAAGCGCGCGAACTTCATTTAATGAAACATATTATTCAAGGGAATTTGCTGGAATTAGAACAAGTAGTTCAGTTGTCAGCAGATTTATTGTCACAATTGACTAACTACACAGCGATTATTCTTGGCCCTAATGAACTGGATGCTAAATTAAAAGAAATTCAGCTTATTACTTTAACTGATCAAACAGCTGTAGCTATTTTGATTACCGATACTGGGCATGTGGAACATAAATCACTGTCCATTTCCCCGAATATGTCTTTAAGTGATGTTGAAAAAATGGTCAACATCTTAAATGATCGTTTAAAAGGGGTGCCGATTACAGATCTCGGCAAAAAGTTACGAACAGAAGTGTATACATTGATGAAAGAACATGTAAAAAACCATGAAATAATGTATGACTACTTAAAATCGGTTCTTCAATATGAAGAGACGGCGAAATTGTATATAGGCGGATCATCCAACATTATGATGCAGCCAGAATTTAAAGATGTATCGAAAATTTATGAGTTCTATACAATGCTGGAAAATGAGGAGGAATTGATCAGTCTCTTAATGAATTATCAGGATGGGATAAATGTTACCATCGGAAATGAAAATCAAATCGATGCAATCAAACATTTCAGCCTGATCACTTCACCATATAAGCTCGGCACGAACCAAATTGGAACTATTGCCTTAATTGGGCCGACAAGAATGGAATACCGAAAAGTAATTACATTGCTGCAATCACTATCCAATGAAATGACTGACTTACTGTGAGATGTTTATGGTTTGATTTATCATAAAATCATGTTAAAGTTTAACGTGGCATTGAAAAAAATGGAGGAACTTTTTTATGGCAGAAGAGAAAGATACCGAAGTTTGTGAAGAAGAAGAACAGCATGAATCTGTGTCAGAAGTGATAGAAGAAATGGAAGATAATAAAGAGCAAGAAGTGATTGATACAGAAGAAAATGAATTACAAGCAGAAATAACAAATTTAAGTGAAAAAAATGAAACATTGCAAAATAAGCTTTTAAGATTACAAGCTGAGTTTGATAATTATAAAAAACGAACTACTAAGGAAAAAAGTGCTGCTAGTAAATATAAAGCAGAAGATTTTGCAATAGAGATGCTTCCGATTGTTGATAACTTTGAACGTGCAATGCAAACGGAGATTACAGAAGAGAATAAAGGTTTTTATGACGGAGTAGAAATGGTATATAATCAACTCCTGCAAGTATTTGAATCTCAAGGTATTGCACCAATAAAAACAATTGGAGAAGAGTTTGACCCGAACATGCACCACGCTGTTATGCAATCAGAAGATGAAGACCAACCTTCTAATACAGTGGTGGAGGAATTGCAAAAAGGTTATATGTTGAAAGACAAAGTAATTCGACCAGCAATGGTAAAAGTAAATAAATAGTGTTAAATGTAAAAGGAGCGTATCAAAATGAGTAAAATTATTGGAATTGATCTAGGAACAACCAACTCATGTGTTACTGTAATGGAGGGTGGCGAACCGGTTGTTATTGCAAACCCAGAAGGTAACCGGACGACACCATCAGTTGTAGCGTTTAAAGATGGTGAAAGACAAGTAGGAGAAGTGGCTAAGCGTCAGGCTATTACTAACCCAAACACTATTCAATCCGTTAAACGTTATATGGGTACTGACCATAAAGAAAAAATCGATGATAAGGAATATACACCACAAGAAGTATCAGCTATTATTTTACAACATTTAAAAAGCTATGCTGAGGAATATGTAGGTGAAAAAATTGAAAAAGCAGTTATTACAGTACCTGCTTATTTCAATGACGCTGAACGCCAAGCTACAAGAGATGCTGGGATTATTGCAGGTCTTGAAGTAGAACGGATTATTAACGAACCTACTGCAGCAGCGCTTTCTTATGGTATTGATAAAGAAGATCAAGATCAGACCATTTTAGTGTATGACCTAGGTGGTGGTACATTTGACGTATCTATCCTAGACATTGGTGACGGTACGTTTGAAGTTGTATCCACTGCAGGTGACAATCGTCTTGGTGGGGATGATTTTGACCAAAAAATTATTGACTGGATGGTTGCAGAATTCCGTAAAGAAAATGGCATCGATTTGTCCCAAGATAAAATGGCAACACAGCGTTTGAAAGACGCTGCAGAAAAAGCGAAAAAGGATTTGTCAGGTGTAAGCCAGACACAAATTTCCTTGCCGTTTATTACTGCAGGAGAAGCAGGTCCGCTTCACTTAGAATTGAACTTAACAAGAGCTCAATTTGATGAATTAACTGATGAGTTAGTAGATAAAACAATGACTCCTGTTAGAAAAGCATTATCCGATGCAAGTCTTTCTGCAAGTGAAATTGATAAAGTTTTACTTGTTGGTGGTTCTACACGAATTCCAGCTGTACAAGAAGCCATTAAAAAAGAAACTGGTAAAGAACCTTCTAAGGGAGTTAACCCTGACGAAGTTGTTGCACTTGGTGCCGCAATTCAAGGTGGTGTCTTGCAAGGTGATGTAAAAGACGTTGTACTACTTGATGTTACACCATTATCACTAGGTATAGAAACAATGGGTTCTGTTACAACGAAATTGATTGAAAGAAACACAACAATCCCTACAAGTGAGAAACAAACTTTCTCCACTGCAGCAGATAATCAAACAGCAGTTGACATTCACGTCCTGCAAGGGGAGCGTGAAATGGCACAAGATAATAAAACACTTGGCCGTTTCCAATTAACAGATATTCCACCTGCACCACGTGGAATACCACAAATAGAAGTTTCTTTTGATATCGATGCGAATGGTATTGTGAATGTTCGTGCGAAAGATCTTGGCACGAATAAAGAACAATCCATTACAATCAAGTCTTCTTCAGGATTGTCAGATGACGAAATTGAAGATATGGTTAAAGATGCTGAAGAAAATGCGGAAGCAGATAAACAACGTCGTGAAGAAATCGACTTACGTAATGAAGCAGACCAACTAGTTTTCACGACAGATAAAACCATTAAAGACCTTGGAGAAAAAGTAACAGACGAAGAAAAACAAAAAGCAGAAGATGCAAAAGAAGCGTTGAAACAAGCACTTGAAGGAGAAGACTTCGAAGCAATAAAAGAGAAAAAGTCAGCCTTGGAAGAAGAAGTGCAACAATTGTCTGTAAAGCTATATGAACAAATGGCACAAGAACAACAAGCTGAAGGAGAAGGCAGCGAAGCGTCAGGTGAAGATGATGTCGTTGATGCAGATTATCAAGAGGTCGATGACGACAAAGATCCAGCTGATGAAAACAAATAAAACTATTTATCATTAGATATTTTAAAAGTCAAAGTCAGGTTAACCTTGGCTTTGACTTTTTTGACAGATGAATCTATTTCTAGGTCTATACTAGGAAACAAAATCCGAGTATTAAATGCCACTATAAATTTTATTTGTTATACGTTCTAACTTTTTAATTTACAAATGCAATGATGAAATTGAATATATGTTTTTGTAATTGTTATAGCAGCCTATTCCAGATTAGCTGATGCGATAAGCTACATTTTTTAATATGTATCTGCTCATTTGCGTATGGGTTGCGAATGATGCTATGATTATTACTGATTGAGTAGCCGGGAGAGTGACAAATTTTGAGTAAACGAGATTACTATGAGGTACTTGGAGTTGACAAAGAAGCTTCAAAAGATGAAATAAAGAAAGCATATCGTAAACTTGCAAGAAAGTATCATCCCGATGTGAATAAAGAAGATGATGCTGAAACGAAATTTAAAGAAGCAAAAGAAGCATATGAAGTGCTTGGTAATGAACAAAAAAGAGCACAATACGACCAATTTGGTCATGCTGGATCCCAAGGCGGTGGATTTGGTGGATTTGGCGGTGGTGCCCAAGACTTCGGTGGCTTCGGTGATATATTTGATATGTTCTTTGGAGGCGGTGCTAGACAGAACCCAAATGCACCCCAACAAGGTGCAGATCTTCAGTATACGATGACATTAACTTTTGAAGAGGCTATATTTGGCAAGGACACAGAGATATCTATTCCTAAAGAAGAGAATTGTGATACCTGCTCTGGATCAGGAGCAAAACCGGGCACTAAGAAGGAAACATGTTCTCATTGCCAAGGTTCTGGTCAATTAAATCAGGAACAAAATACACCGTTTGGTAGAGTTGTTAACCGGAGAGCATGTCATTACTGTCAAGGAACGGGTGAAATTATTCCTGATAAATGTACGACATGTGGTGGAACGGGTAGAGTGAAAAAGAATGTGAATATCCAAGTGTCTATTCCAGCAGGTATTGATGAGGGTCAACAAATACGTGTTTCTGGTAAAGGAGAACCTGGTAAAAACGGAGGCCCTCCAGGAGATTTATTTGTAGTGATTGTTATTCAACCGCACGAATATTTCAATAGAGAGGGAGACCATATATTCCTTGAATTACCGATTACCTTTGCTCAAGCAGCTTTAGGTGATGAGATTTCAGTTCCTACTGTACATGGTAAAGTGATGTTTAAAATACCTGCAGGAACGCAGACAGGTAAAACATTCCGCTTAAGAGGAAAAGGTGCACCGAACGTACGCGGACAAGGACATGGTGATCAACATGTGAAAGTACGTGTTGTAACACCAACTAAATTGACAGATGAACAGAAAGAATTATTGAAACAATTTAATCAATCAACAGATAATGAACCAATTACAGAAGGCGATGAATCTTTTTTTAGCAAATTTAAAAAAGCCTTCAAAGGTGATTAAATCCTTTAACGGACAGGAATGAGGCGACGCACTTGAGTTGGAAAGAATTTAGCGTCTATACTACAAATGATGCAGTTGAGGCCGTTAGTAATCTCCTAAATGAATATGGGGCAAACGGCGTTGTTATCATAGATAAAAGAGACGTAGAAAAAGCTGAATCACATCAACAATACGGGGAGATATATGATATTCAAACGAATGATTACCCAAATGAAGGTGCACAAGTCAAAGCCTATTTTCATGAGGATGATCATTGGGAATCCCAAAAAAACAAGCTCGAAATGGCTGTAAAGAATCTAGAGGAATATAACATTCCTCTTGGTTCACTTTCTTTTGAGACGAAAACCGTTGAAGAATCTGACTGGGAAAATGAATGGAAAAACTATTTTCACGTTCACAAAGTGACAAATAGGATAACGATAGTTCCTAGTTGGGAAACGTATGATGGTGCTGAAAATGAACTGCTGATCCATATAGATCCTGGTATGGCATTCGGTACGGGGACTCATCCGACAACTGTATTAAGTTTGCAAGCATTGGAGAAACTCATTAAGCAAAATGATGTGGTACTGGATGTCGGTGTCGGTTCAGGGGTATTAAGTATTGGTGCTTGTCTACTTGGTGCTTCTCATGTATATGGTTATGACCTTGACCCGGTTGCAGTAAAAAGCGCTGCTATGAACCGGAAGCTTAATGGGCTCGATTCCAATATAACACTAGAGAAGAAGGATTTATTGAAAGGAAATTTGATTCGCGCTGATATTGTTGTTTCCAATATTTTAGCGGAAATTCTTGTCGATTTAGTTGACGATGCCTATCAAGCATTGCACCCGGGAGGCTATTTTATTACAAGCGGAATTATTCAGAGTAAAATCTCACTAGTGGAAGATAAAATGACAGCTGCAGGGTTCACTATTTTAAACAAGGTTCAGATGGAAGAGTGGATTAGTATCATCGCGCAGAAAAAAGGATAATTCATATGCAACGATATTTTATTAAAAATGACCAAATAGAACATAATGAAATAAGAATGACCAATCCAGATGATGTTCATCATATACGCCAAGTCATGCGGATGACGCCGGGTACAAAAATTGTTTGTACGGACGAGCATGAACAGGCTTATTTATGTATTATTAAAGAAATTACTGAGACAGTAGTACATGCTTCTGTGATTGAAATGCTCGATAATTCGACAGAGTTGCCGGTTGAAGTTACAATTTTTCAAGGATTGCCAAAGAAAAATAAGTTGGAATTTGTCATTCAAAAAGGAACGGAACTTGGTTGTGCGCATTTTGAGCTGTTTCCAGCTGAACGTTCTATTGTGAAGTGGGACCATAAGAAAAGAATACAAAATACAGAGCGTTTACGTCGGATTGCAAAAGAAGCGAGTGAACAATCTGAAAGAAGAAAAGTCCCAACTGTAGAAGTTTTCACATCATTAAAAGATATATTAAACAATCACCTATCATATGATATGATGTTTTTTGCGTATGAGGAAGAAGCAAGAACAAAAGCGTTCAATTCACTTGCAACCGCCTTACATAAATGCAATGCTGGTATGAAGATTGGAATTTTTATTGGACCAGAAGGTGGATTTTCAAATAATGAGATAACAACTTTTAAACAATATGGTATTCAACCTATCAGGCTCGGTGCACGAATATTACGAACAGAAACGGCTTCGATTTACACGTTGGCTTGTATATCCTATCACTTTGAAGAAATGAGGTGGCAATAATGCAGACAGTAGCTTTTCATACATTAGGATGTAAAGTGAATCATTATGAAACGGAAGGTATTTGGAATATGTTCCAAAAACATGACTATGAACGAGTCGATTTTGAAAAGATGGCAGACGTCTATGTCATCAACACTTGTACGGTAACAAATACTGGAGATAAGAAAAGCCGACAAGTTATTCGACGAGCAGTACGAAAAAACCCCGAAGCAGTTATTTGTGTAACGGGGTGTTATGCTCAAACTTCCCCAGGAGAAATTATGGAAATACCAGGGGTTGATGTAGTTGTTGGGACACAAAATAGGCAAAAGATGATTCCGTTAATTGAAGAACATCTAGAGACGCGTTTACCAATTAACGGTGTACAAAACATTATGCAAAATCGTGTATTTGAAGAAATGGATGTTCCGGATTTCACTGACCGAACAAGGGCGTCCCTTAAAATTCAAGAAGGTTGTAATAATTTCTGTACATTTTGTATTATTCCGTGGTCACGTGGGCTTCTCCGCTCTAGAGATCCGGATAATGTTATCGAGCAAGCACAGAAATTGGTAAATGCAGGGTATAAAGAAATTGTATTAACTGGTATTCATACAGCTGGCTATGGCGAAGATTTACCAGATTATAATTTTGCACAATTACTACGTGACTTGGAAAATAAAGTAAGTGGTTTGAAGCGAATCCGGATTTCTTCGATTGAAGCTAGCCAAATTACAGATGAAGTTATTCATGTTTTGGATCAATCCGAAAAAATTGTCCGACACTTACATATACCATTACAATCAGGTTCTAATACTGTGTTGAAACGTATGCGTAGGAAATATTCAGCTGATTATTACGCTGAAAAAATTGATAAGATAAAAAAAGCATTGCCACATTTAGCTATTACTTCTGATATTATCGTCGGTTTCCCTGGTGAAACAGAGGAAGAATTTGAGGAGACAGCAGCATTTATTAGAAAAATTGGATATGCAGAATTACATGTTTTTCCATTCTCTAGAAGAACAGGAACCCCTGCAGCACAAATGGCAGATCAAGTGCCGAAAGAAGTAAAAGAAAACAGGGTAAATCAAATGATTGAGCTATCTAATCAATTGGCTAAACAGTATGCTTCCGAATTTGAGAGCGACGTACTTGAAGTAATTCCAGAAGAAAAAAGCTCAAAAGAAGGAAAACTTGTTGGGTATTCTGATAACTATATGAAAGTTGAATTTGAAGGCACGCCAGATATGATTGGATCTATTATTCGTGT
>DATGUH010000171.1:0-7493 GCA_035301445.1 Pseudogracilibacillus sp.
CGAAACAATGTTTGATACGATGCATTCATTGATGAGGATTCTCGGAGGTGGCTAATTGAATCAATTGAAATTAGATTTACAATTTTTTGCAGGTGAAAAAACAGAAAAAGCTACTCCGAAGAAACGTGAAGATGAACGAAAAAAAGGAAAAGTGGCTAAAAGTCAAGATGTAAATACAGCACTAATTTTGTTTTCTTCCTTTATTGTTTTGTTTGTCTTAGGTTCCTATATGAAAGAACATATGATGCAGTTATATATTGAATCATTTACTATCGATATTCATGAAACAGTTGATTATAATGTCGTTATGAAAATACTTAAACAAAAATTAATGCAATTCGGTATGCTTGTCTTACCAATGATGGGCGTTGTCGGCATTATTTCCATTGCAGGAAATTTATTGCAAGTTGGTTTTTTATTCACATCTGAACCACTGAAACTTGACTTAAAAAAAATTAACCCAATTAGTGGTGCAAAGCGAATATTTTCTATACGGGCATTTGTTGAACTGGCCAAATCGATGTTGAAAATTTTTCTGATCGGAACGATAACTTTTTCTGTTATCTGGATTTATAAAGATGAAATGATGATGCTTGCATTAAAAGAACCAGAAAATGCTGTTAGCTTTTTTGGTGAAACGACCATAATTATGGGAATAGCAGCCGCTTTAGCATTATTGTTCTTAGCGGTACTTGATTATATGTATCAGAAGTATGATTTTGAAAAGAACATACGAATGTCTAAACAAGATATTAAAGATGAGCATAAAAATATAGAGGGCGATCCACTAATTAAATCCCGTATGCGGGAAAAACAGCGGCAGATTGCAACAAGTAGAATGATGGAAGAAGTACCAAAAGCTGATGTAGTGATTACCAATCCAACCCACTATGCAATTGCGATGAAATATGATGAAGAACAAGCCTCCGCACCTTTCGTGCTTGCAAAAGGTACGGATCATATTGCACTCAGAATAAAAGAGATTGCCAAAGAAAAAAACATTATGACTGTGGAAGACAAACCGTTGGCAAGAGCAATGTATGATGTAGTGGATTTGAATGAAATAATACCTGAGGAATTTTATCAAGCGGTAGCCGAAATATTAGCATATGTATATCAAGCAGAAAAAATGGTGAATGGTTAAGGGGAATTTTTAAATGAAGTTTAGAGATTTATCGGTTTTATTGGGTGTTATTTTAATTATTATTATGCTAGTCATCCCACTTCCGGGATGGTTATTAAGTGTGTTAATTTTATGTAATATTTCTCTTGCTTTACTCGTCATTCTCGTATCGATGAACGTTCAAGAAACATTACAATTTTCTATTTTTCCCTCCTTATTATTATTACTCACACTATTCCGACTTGGTTTAAATGTTTCGACTACAAGATCGATACTATCTAAAGCAGAAGCAGGAGGCGTGGTTGATACATTTGGTTCTTTTGTTATTGGGGATAATCCGTTAGTTGGTTTTGTTGTTTTTATTATTTTAGTTATTATTCAGTTTATCGTAATAACAAAAGGAGCAGAACGTGTATCCGAAGTGTCAGCACGTTTCACGCTTGATGCCATGCCTGGTAAACAAATGAGTATTGATGCAGATATGAATGCAGGACTGATATCTGAACAGGAAGCGAGAGAGCGCAGGGAAAAAGTAGAAAAGGAAGCAGATTTTCACGGTTCAATGGATGGGGCATCTAAATTCGTTAAAGGAGACGCTATTGCCGGTATAGTTATTGTCATCATAAATATTATTTTCGGTCTCATTATCGGTATGGTACAAATGGATTTATCATTTAATGAAGCGATTAATACTTTTATGCGTCTGACGGTTGGAGATGGCCTTGTGAGTCAGATTCCTGCTTTACTTATTGCTACAGCTACTGGGATTGTAGTTACAAGAATTACGACAGATGGGAATCTCGGTACAGATGTTACAAAGCAACTTTTGCAATATCCAAAATTGTTGTTTATTGCAGCGGGAACAGTGTTTTTACTTGGCTTAACACCAATTAATTTCTTATTAACAACGTTCCTTGCTTTATTTCTAGCAGGTAGTGGATATATGTTATTACAACGAGCAAAGGTTCCTGAAGAACAAGAAGAGGAATTAGATGAAGTGGACAGTGATACAATGCGATCTCAGGAAAATGTTGTGAACCTATTAAGTATTGACCCAATCGAATTTGAGTTTGGATATGCCCTTATTCCATTGGTTGATGCCAGTCAAGGTGGAGATTTACTTGATAGAATCATTATGATACGTAGACAACTTGCTATTGAACTTGGGGTTGTTGTTCCTGTTGTTCGTATTCGTGATAATATTCAATTGGAACCAAACGAATATAGATTAAAAATTAAAGGGGATGAAGTAGCTCGAGGTGAACTATTATTAGATCATTATCTAGCTATGACACCCGATTTGGATGATGATACGATTGATGGTATTCAAACGAAAGAGCCTGCTTTTGGATTACCAGCCAAATGGATAAATGAAGATATAAAAGAAGATGCTGAAATGTTCGGTTATACTGTAGTCGATCCACCTTCAGTTGTTTCCACACATTTAACAGAAGTTATTAAACGTCATGCACACGAATTATTAGGTAGACAGGAAACAAAGGACTTAATCGATCATTTGCGAGAGGAGTATACGATTCTAGCAGATGAAGTGACTCCAGATCCATTGTCTGTTGGTGATATACAGAAAGTGTTAGCTAAATTGTTAAAAGAAAATATTTCTATACGTAATCTACCGGTTATATTTGAAACATTAGCGGACTTTTCTAAAATGACCAGTGACACAGACTTACTTGCAGAGTATGTAAGACAATCGCTTAGCTCACAAATTACAAAACAATATACAGACGATCATGATTTAATTAAAGTGATCACAACGTCTCCTGAAATGGAAAATCTAATTACTTCAAACATACAACAAACAGAACACGGAAATTATTTAGCCATTGAGCCACAAGTACAGGAAAAAATCATTAAAAACATAGCAAAAGAAGTAGAAAAGGCTTCTTTACAGAATGAACAACTTGTCGTTTTATGTTCGCCGACTATTCGGATGTATGTAAAGCAACTGTTGGAAAGAAATTTACCTCAAGTTGCCGTTTTGTCTTATAATGAATTGGATCCAGATGTACAGGTGCAAAGTGTTGGGGTGGTGAATGTAGCATGAAGATAAAAAAATATTTAGCAAAATCGATGCCAGAAGCTATGCAGCAAATTAGAAAGGAATTAGGTTCTGATGCTGTCATATTACAAAGTAAAGAAATTAAAAAAGGTGGTATATTAGGGCTGTTTAAAAACAAACAGATTGAGGTCGTAGCAGCCCTTGACCCAACACCACCTGAACCTACAGAAAAGACTCAAGAATCTACTCTTGCATTTTCAAATCAAAAACCAATACCTCAAGCGAATGATCAGAAGGTATTAAATGAAATACAATACTTAAAGGAACTAGTGGAAAAACAAGCAGTTCACTCCAAGCAAGATTTACCTCCATTATTTGAATTAACACGTCAATACTTGTTAAAACAAGAGATGGATGAGCAACTAGTCGATACAATTATGGATGATTTAACTAAGGATTCAGACGTGAATGCAATCACATCCAAAGAAGACATGAAACGAGCCTTGGAAAACTTACTCGATAACAAACTTGAAAACGCCATTGGAGGAACGTTTGATGATCATAAACAGATTATTCAATTCGTAGGCCCTACTGGTGTTGGCAAAACGACGACACTTGCCAAAGTAGCTGCTAAAACTATTTTGGAACAAAAGAAAGAAGTCGCATTTATCACAATGGATACGTATCGAATTGCCGCAATTGATCAATTAAAGACATATGCCCGTATTCTTGACGTACCGATAGAAGTGGCTTATTCATTAGATGATTATAAACAGGCACTCCAGAAATTTCAGCAATATGATTATATATTTGTTGATACAGCTGGACGTAATTTCCGTAACCTACAATATATACAAGAACTTAAAAAATTGTTGACTATAGATGAAAGGCGTGTAGAAACGGTACTGACACTAGCCTTAACAGCTAAATCTCAAGATATAAGAGATATTTACAGTCAATTTAGACCACTTGGTATTAAAAAAATTGTTTTTACAAAAGTAGACGAAACCTTAACTTATGGTAGTATATTTAATATTTGCATTGGTGAAGATAAACAAATTTCACATGTTACAAACGGTCAAAATGTACCGGATGATTTACTAACACCATCGAAATCTAGATTAATTGATTTACTTTTGAGTGGGTATACTGATGGTTGACCAAGCTGAAAAATTAAGAAATCAAATCAATATGCAACCAAATGCAAAGACAATTGCTGTTATAAGTGGTAAGGGTGGTGTCGGTAAATCAAACACTGTTCTAAATTTTAGTATTGAATTACAAAAGCAAGGAAAAAAAGTGTTATTGTTTGATTTAGATATAGGCATGGGTAATGTTGATATTTTACTAGGAAAAGATGCAGAACATTCTATTGTAGATTTATTTGATGACTTTATGCCTATTCATGATATAATAGAGACAGGACCTAAAGGCCTATCTTATATAGCAGGTGGTTCTAGTTTAAACAACCTGATTGCAATTGATCAATATAAATTGGATTATTTTTTCAAACAATATGAATTAGTAGTAAAGGACTATGATTATATATTTTTTGATATGGGAGCAGGCGTTACAGAAACAAGCTTGTCTCTTGTGCTTGCTTCTGATGAATGTTTGCTAATTACCACACCTGAGCCAACTGCTATTACAGATGCATACAGCATGGTAAAACAAGTGATTACCAAGCAAAATAATATGAATATATCTTTACTTGTAAATCGCTGTGATAATTTAAAAAATGGCAAAATTGTTTCGCAACGTTTCCAAGAAGTTGTTACAAAATTTCTTACTGTTGATATAAATGTGCTTGGGATGCTTCCTGATGATAAGACGGTACAAACTGCAGTAATTAGACAGATACCTTATATCATTTTAGATAAACAGGCACCCATTTCTAAAGCGATGCAAAAAGTCGTTACAGCGTATTTACATGAAGGAATACCTGAAATACCTTCTGAAATATCTTTTATAAAGAAATTAAAACGCTTCTTAACAGTGAGGAGGTCAATATGAATAAACTAAATATTTTATTGATTGACCACTCTGAAGAAGTTTGTGATAATGTGAAAAATTTATTGGAAACTAACGATGCTGTAAAAGAAATACATACAACAACAAGTCTAGTAAAAGGACTGCAAATGTTGGAACATGTTGCAGTAGATATTGTTATTTTGGATGTTACAATCTCAAATCATAACGAACCGGCAATTAGGAGTATTTTAAATATACGGGTACTACCTATCATTGTTTTAGCCGCTCCCTCCGTAGATCAGACAGCAAAAACAGTGGTTGCTATGTCTCAAGGTGCAATCGACTTTATTAAAAAGGTAGACTTTAAAGAGGAAAAAGAAGCGATACAGTTTACGAGGAACCTTGTTATGAAGATGCAACATGTTAATAGCGCAAACCGCCTTCGTTCCGTTGCAAGAAAGGTAAAAGAAACACCTTTACAGGAAACACCAGATGTAGAGAAACATTCTGTACAAATTGTAGAAGCAATACCTACACCACATAAAAATAAAGATATATTAGTAGTTATTGGAACATCAACAGGAGGGCCAAGAGCATTACATCAGGTCATTCAACAAATTCCAAAAGGGTTTAATCATCCGATTTTGATAGTTCAACATATGCCGGCAGGTTTTACCCAATCACTCGCTGAACGACTAAATAATATCGGAAATATTCATGTGAAAGAGGCAGAACAAGGAGAGATTATCCAAAAAGGAATAGCTTATGTTGCACCAGGAAATTACCATATGCAAGTCAAGCGATACAGATCGGATTTTAAAATTGAATTAACTACAGAACCATCCCACCTTCCACACCGTCCTTCCGTTGATTTTTTATTTCAATCGGTTGCCAGACTTCAAAATGTACATATAATAGCTGCTGTACTAACAGGAATGGGGAGAGATGGAGCAGATGGGGTAACAGCGATTAAGCAAAATGAAAAAGAGGCCATCATCTTAACGGAGTCCAAGGAAACTAGTGTGATAGACGGTATGCCTCGTGCTGTATTTGAAACAAATGATGTCACTCAAGTCTTACGAATAGAAAAGATAGGTAGTGCGATTGCAGCTTATACGAAAAAGAGGGGGACTTAAAATGGAAACAAGCCAATATTTAGATGTTTTTATTGACGAAAGTACAGAACATATGGACACACTTTATGACCAACTTTTGGAATTAGAAAAACAACCAAATGAAAAATCTATTATTGAAGAAATTTTCCGTGCAGCCCATACGCTGAAAGGGATGTCAGCAACGATGGGCTTTGACGACTTAGCACAGTTAACTCATAAATTAGAAAATGTTTTTGACGGCATCCGTTATGATAAAATTCAAGTTCAAACGGAAATGATGGATCACTTATTTCATGCAGTTGATGCATTAAATGAAATGGTAGAAGATATTTCAAATGGCGGAAATGGCAAAAAGGATGTTAAAGATATTGTTTCATTATTGAACCTCATCGAACAAGGAGAATCATTGGATAAATTTGAACAACCCCCTACTCATGCATCAAATAATGATGAAAATAACCCTGTCATAAAAGTGGATGAGTTTCAATTAACGATTTTAGGTGAATCTCAAGAACAAGGATTTGAGCAATATGAAATCTCGGTACATTTAAGTGAAGACTGTCTCTTAAAAGGGGCACGTGTTTATATGATCTTTGAACTATTGGAAAAAATGGGAGAGGTTGTTCAGACAGATCCTGCTGTACAGGATTTAGAGGAAGAGAAGTTCGATAATAGTTTCAAAATTCTGTACATTTCTAAAACATCCATGGAAGAAATTCAACAAAAGCTAATGAAAGTATCTGAAGTAGCTTCTATTGAAGTAGTTCCATTTGTCTTAGATGCTTATAAAAAACAAGCTAAAACAAAAAATACTACTGCGGTTACTGAGAAGAATGCCGCACCTGAAAAAAAACAAAAAGCAAAACAATCTAATGATAATGCTCCTAAACAAACTAAAAACACACCAACTAAAACAATACGTGTAAATATTGAAAGACTTGATATATTGATGAATTTATTTGAGGAACTCGTTATTGATCGTGGTCGTTTAGAACAAATTTCATCAGAGTTAAACAATAGTGAACTGCAAGATACAGTCGAAAGAATGTCGCGAGTATCTAGTGATTTGCAAAATATTATTTTAACGATGCGAATGGTGCCTATCGATACAGTATTTAATCGTTTTCCAAGAATGATTAGACAGTTGGCAAGAGATCTACATAAAGAAGTAGACGTAGAAATTGTTGGGGCTGATACGGAACTAGATCGTACAGTTATAGATGAAATTGGTGATCCACTTGTTCATTTAATTCGTAATGCGATG
>DATGUH010000172.1:0-7198 GCA_035301445.1 Pseudogracilibacillus sp.
ATTCGTGAATTAGCCGTTTCTGAACCGGCAAGATATAAGGCTTTATACGGCGAATCAATGACAGATAATTATTTACAACAAACGGATCTAACTGATGATCACGAGGATTTATATCCAAACAATTATCTATACAATGTGCCGACTGAAGAACAAGATGAACAGTCTGAAGCAGAAAATACTGACGGTAAAGAAACAGAAGATAAAGAATCGGATGTCAGTGATCAAGATGAAGATGATTCGAATAAGTCATCTAACAATGAAAAATCTGATAAGGATGAGGAAAGAGATTTATCTAAAGATGATATTATCGGTTTGTTAGAACAAATCCTTAAACAGTCGAAAAATGATAAATCAGATGATGACAAGAATGATGAATAAGTGTACTGGTTTTCATACTGGTATTGTTCTAGTCATTTAATGTAAAGATAAGGATTCCATGATTATTTAATAATGATGGAATCTTTTTTTTAAGTTTTTCCAACTCAAAAAAAGTGGTGTATTCGTAGGAGTAGTTTTTTGTAAATTGAAAATACCTCTTGACATTTGCAATTATTTCACATAACATATTAGTAGACTGACGGTCGGTCTAATTATGGGAAAGGTAAATGATAATAATGAAAAAGTCAAAATCTCCTGAAGCACGTAAAAAGGAAATTATGGATGTAGCGGAAACGTTATTTATTACGAAAGGATATGCAAAAACGACGATAAATAATATTTTAAGTGAGATTGATATTGCTAAAGGTACATTTTATTACTATTTTAAATCTAAAGAAGATGTGATGGATGCGATTATCGACAGATTTATTACGATAGAAGTGGAAGCAGCTGAAGCTATTGCGGCGGATGACACATTAAAAGCTCCTGATAAAATTTTTCGAATTATTATGGGGGAAAATCACCACGGAAATAAGAAGGAAAAAATGATTGAAGAGTTGCATGAAGTAAGTAATGAGAAAATGCATCAAAAAAGTTTAATTGAAACTATCAAGCAACTTGCACCTATATTGACAAGGATGATTGAACAGGGGATAGTGGAAGGTGTTTTCGAAACGCCTTATCCAAGAGAAACTGTAGAAGTTTTATTAGTATCCTCTGGTTTCATTTTTGATGATGGGATATTTCAATGGGATGAGGAAGAAAAGATACAGAAGGCAAAAGCATTTGTTTATATATTGGAGACAGTATTAAAAGCTGACAAAGGAGATTTTCAATACTTATTACAGGAACTTGGAAAGTAAACACAAGTGATCAAGAATGTAGTGCATCTCAGACAATAAAAACTTATTTTTCATTATTGTATAAGAAAGATCAATTTCATAATTGAATTGTACATTCTATTTTTGGGTCATGAAATTGGCTTAGTGAAAGTATTTAAAATAAATATTTGTGAGGTGCTTTTATGGAAGGGAGAATTCTTGAGAGATACCGACATCCTGTATTATTTTATCTATTATCTACGTTAATACCTTGGGTAATGTGGTTTATGGCAGGGTATGTAAGTCATATTGAACCTAGTAATTATTTTTATTTAATTATACAAAGTACTTTAGGTATTTTGGGGTTGCTTAGCCCTGTCATTATTGCGTTTATCTTGATTTATCCGGATCCTATTTTAAGAAGGGATTTAAAAGTCAGAATGTTCAATCTAAAGGAAATTACACCGTTTTACGCAATGGTTACTTTTTTTGTGATGCTGGCAAGCATTTTACTAGCTCAAGCTATATCCTTACTTTTTGGATACAGTATTACGCAATTTTCATTTTCTGAGGATTTTTCATTTACAGGAGGGGTTTTCTCTGCTTGGTTCTTGCTTCTTATTGCTCCTATATTAGAAGAGTTAGCTTGGCATTCATATGGAACGGATAGTTTGCGAAGGCGATTTACTCTTTTTACTACATCGATGATATTTGCAGTCTTTTGGGCATTTTGGCATTTTCCTTTATCATTTATCAAAGATTATTATCAAAGTAATGTAGCTGCCTCTGGTGTATTATACTCGCTTAATTTTATCGTTAGTTTGATTCCTTTTGTTATATTGATGAATTGGCTTTATTTTAAAACAGGAAGAAGTATCATGGTTGTTATTATATTTCATATTACGGCAGGCTTTTTTAATGAAATTTTTGCGACACATCCTATGAGTAAGGTTATACAAACTGTTCTTCTACTTATTTTATCAATCATTATTTTATACAAAGAGAGGGATTTATTTTTTAAATTAAAAATCGATATTGAATAGAACTTCTATCGGAAAATCCCTCTCAAAACTATTTAGGGAAGCTCACCAGGTTATTTGTGGTGTGCTTTCTTTTTCTGTTAAATGACAGACCTGATATATCATTTTACTTTCTCATGCCTATTTCTACGATAGGTTTGGTATATTTTTGTACTAAGCGACTTCCAAGTATATAAACGATAATCAGAGTTAGTAAAATGACCAATATTAGATGACTGGATAGGCTATTATACACCTCTTCTGGTATGAAGTTTCTGAACGCTTGGATGACGATACCGTGTAATAAATAAATGTACAAAGTTCTTGTTCCAAGTATAGTGAAACGAAAATGCTTATTAGGCATCAGACTCAATGCGGAAAAAACAGCTAATAACATAAGTATATACTGAACTAGCCTGATGAGACTTCCGTAAAGGTCCTCCACTCCCATATATTCATAGGAATAAGCTCCGAGTAACCAATCACTATTGTTTTCTGGTGTGTAAAAACAAAATACAATAAACAGAATGGCTAATATACATACAGACAAAATACGCCAACCTGTACGACGCAATTGTTTAAAAAATCCTGGTTGTAAGTAAAATCCTAGTAAGAAGAATGGAAAAAATACAAACGTTCTTGTAATACTTAAGAATGTATTCACATCGATAAAACTGATAGAAATACCGACTGCAAATGCTACTAGGACAGTCCACCAACGAAATTTTGCAAATAAAAATAATAAAACGTTCCAGCAGAATAAACTTAACAAAAACCACAATGTAAAACGAGGAGCAAGGACAAAGTTGAGATCAACAGTTGTGTCTTCTCCCATATAATTGTTAGCAGATACTTGGACAACCGTATAAATGATTTGAAAAATGATAAAAGTAGGCAATGTCTTTTTGGCTATTTTAGTAAGATATCCCGGGCGCCGAAATCCTTTGGCAAAGTAACCAGAAATAAGTATAAATCCAGCCATATGAAACAAATATATAGTCGTATACAAGGAGTAGAGCATAGTATTCTCTTCATAAAAAGGTTGAATAATATGTCCGAAAACAACAAATACAATCAATATAAATCTAGCATTATCAAAATAAGCCTCACGTTTTCCCGCCAATTGATCACACCTATCGCCTTCACATTTTAAAAGTATCTTATTAATACTAATTAATTTTACGTTATATTACTTATATACTAACAAATCTAATCATAATTAAGAAAAAAATGAATTTAGGCGCGGTATATTTGGAGAAAAGTAATGATTCACGAATAAAAGCTTTATGAAACGAATGAAATTCACTTGGTTATCTAAAGTTCAAATTTAAAAAGAATTAGTAACATATTTGAATGAATACGTAACACATATTAAAAAATAAGTAAATGACTGTTATAGAAGCGTTGTTCATGTAATTTTTTATAATTTAAAAGTCATTTATGTTATAATGAATCAGTTCTATAGTAAGTGTTCACGGCCAGCTCACCGTGAACAGTAAGCATGTATTATCTCGAATGAGTATTCACGGCAGCTATGTATCAGGAGCTTCCGTGTTTTATTTAAAAAAGGAGTAAATAATGAATGATAAGACTACTAGAACTTAGTATAGTGATTGGGAAAAGAAAGATGCCATATGAAATATGAAGCCAGTAAAGAAGAAAGAAGTCAGAGGTATAACAGACGGTTTAAAATACTGTTATTCATTCTGCCGGTTATTCTATTCTTAACAATTATTTTGGCGATGGCACTTGGTCCAGTAACGATTAACCCGTTTACAGTATGGGAAATTGCTTTATCTCATGTACCGTTTATAAGTAATCTCATTCCAGTTGACTGGACAAATGCTCATGAAAACATCATTTGGGAGATAAGATTTCCTCGTGTTTTACTTGGTGCTATTGTTGGTTCTGGACTATCACTAGCTGGAACAGGAATCCAAGCATTAGTAAAAAATTCTCTAGCTGAGCCTTATATTTTAGGTGTGTCTTCCGGAGCTTCGGTTGGTGCGACCCTTGTTATATTGTTAGGTGCTTTTCAAATGTTTGGTCAATATGCACTTTCCTTTTCAGCGTTTATTGGAGCACTTTTATCTGTTATGCTTGTTTTTTCTCTGGCGAAGGTTGGGGGCCGAATTTCTACGACAAGATTATTGCTTTCTGGTATAGCGTTGTCATTAATTTTAAGTGCAACGACAGATTTTATTGTAATATCTGCTCCTGATGATGATAAAGTTCATAGTGCATTATTTTGGATGATGGGGAGTTTGGTTGGTGCGGATTGGCAAACACTTCCTATTGCAGGTGTTATTGTCGTAGCTACATTTATCTTTTTATTATTACAGTCACGATCGTTGAATTTATTACTCATGGGTGAAGAAACCGCGGCTACACTAGGGTTAAATATTCAAGTATTTCAAAAAGTGTTAATTATAGTAATTTCATTATTAACAGGTGTACTCGTTTCGGTCAGTGGTGCGATTGGATTCGTTGGATTGATGATTTCACATATTGTTCGATTATTTGTAGGTTCTGATCATAAAAAAGTACTCTGGATGAGCTTGTTTTTAGGTGCCATTTTTATGATATGGGCTGATGTAGTAGCGAGAATGATTATGGCACCAGAAGAAATCCCAATTGGTGTCGTTACTGCTTTGAGTGGTGGGCCTTTCTTTATATGGTTATTAAGAAAAAGTTCTTACTCGTTTGGAGGCGAAATGTAATGCAGCTAAACGTAGACGACGTATCGTTTGGCATTCGAGAAAAACAAATTATATCCAATATCAATCTTCATGCCAAATCAGGGGAAATTGTTGGGATTATTGGTCCAAATGGCAGTGGAAAATCAACGTTACTAAAAAATATTTATCGTGTAAATAAACCTGATGCTGGAAAAATTTCTCTTAACTATAGGGACATTCATAGTCTTACTGCAAAGGAAACAGCACAAAACATGGCTGTAGTAAGCCAGGATTCATCCAGTGTATTCGATTTTTCTGTTAAGGAAATTGTGTTAATGGGACGGGCTCCTCATAAAAATGTGTTGGATACCGATACTGCAGAAGATGAGAATATTGCGGATGAAGCATTGCGCAAAGTAGGTTTATATGATTATGCTAATCGGAGTATAACTACATTATCCGGTGGGGAAAAACAACGGGTCATGATTGCCAGGGCATTGGCACAACAAGCAAAAGTGTTTGTGCTAGACGAGCCAACAAATCACTTGGATGTCCATCAGCAGCTTCAATTAATGGATCTTATAAAAGCTTTAAAGCTGACTGTTATTACTGCACTGCATGATTTGAATATTGCCTCTACTTATTGTGATCGTATTTATGTCATGGCTCAAGGTCAGATTGTAACATACGGAACTCCTGAAGAAGTTTTAACAGAAAAAACAATGCAAGAGGTATTTCGTGTTCATACAAGCATTATAACACATCCAATTACAGGGAAAACGCACATCACGTTTTTGTCTAGTGCGATACACGCACAAGAAAATAATTAATGTACTTAAATGTTTGGTACAAGACTGGTGTTATAACGAACCGGATATATATAATATTTTAACAATCAAGTTATAATACATTAGAGTAATGTCAATCTAGTATTTGAAACATTTGAATGTAAATGTAGACATGAATACAGTTACTATTTTTTGTTATTCCTTGGCAGAATAGAAGTCTCTACTACAACAAATAAGTGATGGGTAGTTCAATAAATTTATGAGGAGAATAAAATGAAAAAGTCACTTAGTTTAATTATGCTATTGATTACAGTATCCATGATTGTCATAGCAGGTTGCAGTACTATGAATAATCAAGAAAAAAATACTGTTGAAAATAGTGAGAAAACAAATGAATCAAATAGCTCTTATCCTGTAACAATTGAAAATGCAGGTCAATCATTAACATTTGAAAAAGCTCCAGAGCGAGTTTATGGTGCGTACCAACAGGAAGCAGAATTGCTGGCGGAATTGGACTTGCAGGATAAATTGGTAGGTTATTCAATGATTATTAAAAATACGCCTGCTGAATATAAGGAGAAATTGCAAGATGTGCCGATATTGTCTGAAAATAGTTATCCTTCTAAAGAAGTGCTATTAGAAGCGGACCCTGAAATCATTATTGGATCGGAGAGAAGTTTTAACGAAAATGGCGTAGGTACGATTGAAGAACTAAATGATTTAGGTATTGATGCTTATGTTACTGAATCGGAGAAGCCGGAGACTGTTGAAAATATGGTCTATAAGGAAATTGAAGAAATTTCGCAAATATTTGGTGTGGAAGATCGTGGAGATGCACTCATTGAAAACATGCAAGATGAAATTGACGAAGTGACTGCGAAGATCGAAGCAGTAGATGAACCTGTGAAAGTATTGTTAATGAGTGGAGGAGAATCAGGATCTGCACAAGTAGCAGGTGGAAATTCCTTAGATAGTCATCTTATTGAACTTGCAGGTGGTGAAAATATTTTTGCAGATGAAGAAGAGTATTTGCTTGAAGTGAGCTGGGAAGAAATTGTGGAGCGTGATCCAGATGTTATTGTCACCTCCTATTGCTGTGGTACAGGTCCGGAAGATTTAGAAAAGGTAATTGAAAGCAATGTTTCCTTACAGGATGTAACTGCTGTGAAAAATGAAAACTATATTGCTGCGCAAGTAGAGGATACGACAGGGAATGTCCGTGTTGCAAAAGGAGTAAGAATATTAGCAGAAGGTTTTTATCCAGATTTATTTGATTGAAAAGATAATTTATTTTACAAAAACTTTACAACCATCTCTTATTATGAGGTGGTTTTATTTATGGTTCGATATGAAAGCTAGATAGTAAAAACTCCCATTTTTTCATGTTCATCAAATTGTCATTTTTTATTTTGCGATTTATGCAACACTTTTTTATGATGCGTTGCCTTAAAAACATATTTAAAAAAATGTTTGTTGCATATCATACACGGTGTCTTATATAATGATTATCATGT
>DATGUH010000173.1:0-4685 GCA_035301445.1 Pseudogracilibacillus sp.
GGAACGAATACATTCACTCCAAAAGGATTTTTAGTCTCATTTTTAATATCTTGAATTTGTTGTTTTAGTTCATTTGCTGTCATATATCCAGCTCCGATCATTCCGAGTGCTCCGTTATTTGATGATTCGGATACGAGTGTAGTTGATGTTATTCCACCAGCCATAGGTGCTTGGATGATCGGATAATCAATCTCTAACATTTTTGTTAATTCGGTTTGCATATGACCCATAAAAAATCACTTCCTTTCAGTTGTCAAAAATCACTTCAACAGTTACTGTAATAATGGACGTTAAATGTTAATATTGCTTTTTGTACCATTAACGTAATAAAATAAAAGCTATGAAACTAACAGGTTTTATTTATTTTGCGCTGGTTATCATACTAACTATGATAACATAATATTTAAAGGAGGTTATGTATGCTTGATACAGCAGGAAATATAATCATTATTGTAGGTATTATTTTAGGTATCATTATTATTTTGCTTTTAGCTTATACAATGTATTTTTTCAGGTTCGATCAAAAACAGAAAAAACAATCCGTATTAAGAAATTACCCTTTATTAGGTAGAATAAGGTATTTCTTTGAAAATATTGGCCCTGAATTTAGACAATATTGGTTTGATAGTGATACAGAAGGACGTCCGTTTTCTCGTGAAGAATATCAACAAATTGTTAAAACGGGAAAATATAAACGTTCAGTCATGAGTTTTGGTTCAAAAAGAGACTTTGACGGAGAAGGTTATTATGTAAGTAATGCAATGTTTCCGAAATTACAGGAAGAATTGAAAGTGGATGAAGATACAATTGCTTTAACACAACGTTACTTACTTATTAAAGAACCATTACTAACAGGAAGAGTAGAAGAACTAGAAGAAGACAGTTCTTTGGCTTATTTGTTAGATGACGATGATGCAGTTGTTATTGGACCGAATACCGAACACCCTTTTGTTGCAAAGAGTCTCGTTGGAATGTCAGGAATGAGTTATGGGTCACTTGGTAAAAATGCAGTAAAAGCATTATCACTAGGGCTTGATATGGCACAAGGAACATGGATGAACACAGGGGAAGGCGGTTTATCACCTTATCACATGGAAGGTAATGTGGACATCATCATGCAAATTGGTCCGGCTATGTTCGGTGTACGTACACCAGAGGGCAAACTTGATTTAGAAGAATTAAAACGAAAAAGTGAGATTGAACAATTAAAAGCATTTGAGTTAAAATTAGGCCAAGGTGCAAAAACACGTGGAGGCCACATTGATGCCGAAAAAGTAACACAAGAAATTGCTGATATTCGAAAAGTAGTACCTTTTCAGTCTATTGACAGTCCAAATCGTTTTAAAGAATTTGATGATGTACCTGGAATGTGTGACTTTATAGAAACGATTCGTGAAACAACAGGAAAACCAGTTGGTATAAAAATTGTAGTGGGGAACATTAATAGTGTAGAACCTCTAGCAAAATATATGCAGGAAACTGGAAGAGGACCAGATTTTATTACGGTAGATGGTTCAGAAGGTGGAACAGGCGCATCTTATCAAGAGATGATGGAAAGTATAGGTTTGCCTATTCGTTCGGCGTTGCCTATTTTACATGAAACATTGAAGAAATACGGTGTTCGAGATCAAGTAAAAATAATTGCTTCTGCTAAGATGTTTACACCTGACCGAATTGCTATAGCATTGGCAATGGGGGCTGATTTGGTTAACGTTGCAAGAGGGTTCATGATTTCTGTAGGTTGTATTCAAGCACTTAAATGTCATACAAATACTTGTCCAGTTGGTGTCACTACAACAGATCCTGACTTAGAAAAAGCCTTAGTTGTCGAGGAGAAAAAACACCGTGTTGCCAACTATTTAATTACCTTGAGACAAGGATTATTCCGTCTCGCGGCAGCTGCAGGTTTGGAAACACCAACACAAATTACTGCAGAACATATTATGTATAAGGACAATGAGGGATCAGTTCACTCATTGAAAACAATGATGGAAGACATCCATCAAAAAGTTCAATAGTTGTTCTTGACGCAAGGTCATCTAATTAAAAAAGTTGTAACTTGAATTAAAAATTAAACGTAAATGGAAATGTGTATTATAATAAGAAATGATCGAATGATTTAAAGTAATATCGTTCGCTACATAATATTTAATGAGGAGAGAGAGTAACTAATGTCCGAAAAAATAACAGGTATCGCAGCAGCAAATGGATATGGATTCGGTAAAGCCTACGAGTTGGTAGAACCAGATTTGTCTTTTGAAGCAGTCACTGTAGAGGAATCAGAGGATGAAATTCACAGATTGCAACATGCTTTAGAACTTGCTATGAATGAGTTAAGTCAAATTAAAGAAAAGGTGTATCAAGAACAAGGGGAAGAGAATGCAAAAATATTTGATGCCCATATGTTAGTGTTGCAAGATCCAGAATTAATTAAAGCTATCGAAGCTTGTATTGAAAGTGAAAAGGTTAATGCAGAACATGCACTTAATCTAGAAACAGATAAGTTTATTACGATGTTTGAACAACTGGATAATGAATATATGAGAGAAAGAGCTAGTGATATCAAAGACGTAAGAAAGCGCGTATTAGCACATTTATTAGAACGTCCTTTACCTAATTTGAGCTTGGTAGATGAACCGACTATTATAGTCGCAGAAGATTTGACTCCATCTGATACTGCCCAAGTAAATAAAGAATTTATCAAAGGCTTTGTAACAGATATTGGTGGAAGAACATCTCATTCGGCTATAATGGCTAGAACACTTGAAATTCCTGCAGTAGTTGGTTCTAAAACTGCAACCTCAGCTATTAAACATGGAGAAGAAATCATCTTAGATGGGATGAAAGGTGAAGTAAGTATCAATCCGGATGAAGCGGAAAAGGCTCATTATAAGAATTTGCAAAAAGATTTTGAAAAACAATTACAAGAATGGGCTGTTCTAAAAGATAAGGCAAGCATTTCAAAGGATGGACATCAAGTAGAGCTTGGCGCTAATATTGGCTCTTTTAATGACATGGAAACAGTGAAGAAAAATGGTGCAGAAGCAGTTGGGTTATATAGAACAGAATTCTTATATATGGAAAACAGTGATTTTCCATCAGAAGATGAACAATTTGAAGCGTATAAAAAAGTATTAGAAGCAATGGATAATCATCCGGTTGTTATTCGGACGATTGATATCGGTGGAGATAAAACGTTAGGATATTGGGAATTACCAGAGGAAATGAACCCATTCCTCGGCGAAAGAGCAATTAGACTAGCATTAAATAACGAATCCGTCTTCCGTACTCAGCTTAGAGCATTGTTGCGTGCAAGTCATTATGGTGATTTGCGGATTATGTTCCCGATGGTTGCAACATTGGAAGAGTTCCGTAAAGCAAAACAATTATTACTAGATGAAAAGGAAGCATTGGTGAAGGAAAATATACCTGTTTCAGATGAAATTCAAGTTGGAATCATGGTTGAAATACCTTCCACTGCAGTGCTTGCTGATCAATTCGCTAAAGAAGTAGATTTCTTCAGTATCGGCACGAATGATTTAATTCAGTATACATTTGCTGCGGATCGGATGAATGAAGCAGTATCTTATTTATACCAACCATATCATCCAGCAATCTTACAATTAGTAAGTCGCGTTATTAAAGCAGCCCATGCAGAAAATAAATGGGTTGGTATGTGTGGAGAAATGGCGGGCGATCAAACAGCTATTCCGCTTTTGTTAGGACTTGGGTTGGATGAATTTTCCATGAGTCCATCTTCTATCTTACCGGCTAGAAGTCAAATCAGCCAATTAAATAAGGCAGAAATGGAACAGCTAGCTGAAAAGGCATGTAGCTTGTCTACAAGTGAAGAAGTGGAAAAATTGGTAGCATCCATTCACTCATAATCAAAAAAGTTAGTGACATATAATGAATTTAAATATAAAACACTATACGGAACTGTATTAATATTGTAATATACAGATAGGTATTAATTTTTTAAAAGAGAGGGCATGAAATATGATTAAACAAGATTTTACAATAGTATCAGATGTAGGTTTACATGCAAGACCAGCAACATTGCTTGTACAAGAGGCAAGTCGTTATGGAAGTGATATTGATTTAACGTATGATGACAAGACAGTAAACGTTAAATCTATTATGGGAGTCATGTCATTAGGTTTATCAAAAGGACTTACATTCTCTATTTCTGCGGATGGGCACGATGAAAAGGAAGCAATGGAAGGTATTACGACTTTGCTAAATAATGAAAAGATCGCAGAATAAAAATTTTTTGCTCATAAATATTTTAATTATACGGCTCGATGAAATAATATAATAAGAGCACAATGATGAGACGAATTCATACATGAGTTCGTCTTTTTGTTTAAGCTTAAAAATTTTTCATGTGTGAAAGATGACACAGAAATCAGAAACCGCGAAATTGTGTCTACTTTACGGTCGAAATGAGACACAGAAACTGGAAACCGCGAAATTGTGTCTACTTTACGGTCGAAATAAGACATAGAAACCGGAAACCGCAAAATTGTGTCTACTTTACAGTTGAAAGATGACATAGAAACTGTAAATCTAATAGAAACAATAATAAAAAACAGGAGAGCTGCCTTTAAAGATGGAATATAAAACCAACATCAAAAATAATAAAAATATCCGAATATACTCCAATAAAGTGAATGGAAAACAGA
>DATGUH010000174.1:0-9918 GCA_035301445.1 Pseudogracilibacillus sp.
GGGGAAACAGGAAGAGATTCAATCCTTGCGGTTATTTGTCGTTAACCATCAGGAAGCCCTTCGTGATTACCGAACGCTTTTACAAGAGAAAGACAGCTCTTTGGATACGTCGTCCATGCGCCCTATGGGGGCTGCAGAATCGAATATGAACTTATTTGCGAGCCGTTTCAAAAAGATGGGGTACAGCTGGTCGACGCAAGGACTGAGGGGGATGCTTCAAGCTTTCATCCACCACTTGGAAGGCTTTTTACTACAGGCCGTACGCAAGAGGAAACATCCCGAAAAACAAGAACCGAAAGAGCCCAAAGGATATCCATCTTTTACAACGTTATTAACCGAGAAAACGCGCCAGTCTGTTGGGGCTATACATGGCCACATGCCTGCATTAGACAGCAGTGACCGCAATAAACCTTATGCGAAAGCTTTACGTGGCTTGGCTGGTTTTTAAAATAAAACACCCTGCGAACCAAAGCAACATCTCTTATAAGCATGGAACACTGCCTTGCTGGAACGCAAGGCGGCGACTCCTGCGGGAACAGCACGAGTCTTGAGACCCCACAACGAGCGGTTTGTGCGAGTGAGGAGGCTCAAGCCGTGCCCGCGGAAAGCGTCCGCCTGCAGTGAAAGCCATTCTCAAGCAGATATTAATGTTTGGATTTTATCCTGTTATTGATTTATGAAATTGACTTAGTCACATAAAGGTGGTAGACGATGGCAATTGAAAAGGTGTTAATTATTGCGGTTAAAACGAACAAAATAACAGCATCTCATTTTCAGGCAACATTAGATGAATTATCTTCCTTAACACATACTGCAGGGGGAACGTTATTAGAAATACTATCGCAAAATCGAGAAAAAATCCATCCTGTCACCTATGTTGGAGAAGGAAAAGCGGATGAAGCAAAAGAGATGGTTGATTCATTAAATATCGACTTAGTTATTGCTAATGATGAATTATCACCGAGTCAGTTAAGAAATTTGAACGATCTGTTTGGTGTTCGCACAATTGATCGAAGTCAACTGATATTAGATATCTTCGCCAAAAGGGCAAATACAAAAGAAGGTAAATTACAAGTTGAATTGGCACAGTTGGAATATATGCTACCACGCCTGAGAGGGATGGGTATCGTATTATCGAGACTTGGTGGGGGAATCGGTACAAGAGGTCCAGGTGAAACAAAACTTGAAATAGACCAGCGTCATATTCGAAATAGAATTGACGAAATTAAGCGCAGACTTAAAGAGATCGTGAAGCAACGTAGCCAGTACAGAAAAAGGAGAAAGGAAACCCATCAATTCCAAATAGCAATTATAGGATATACCAATGCAGGAAAATCGACATTATTCAATCGTTTGACCAACGAAAAAAGTTTGGAAGAAAATCTATTATTTGCTACACTTGATCCGTTATCACGGAAACTGCACTTACCATCAGGCTTTGAATGTTTATTGATAGATACTGTAGGATTTTTGCAAGAACTGCCGACATCGTTGATAGCTGCATTTAAATCAACTTTAGAAGAAGTGACAGAAGCAGACTTATTGTTACATGTGATAGATGTTTCAAATCCCGATTACCAACAACAGACAGAAACAGTTTTTCAAGTATTAAAAGAGCTTGAAGCAGACCAGATTCCACAGTTAGCTGTCTACAATAAAAAAGATTTGTTGACAGAGGACTTTTTTGCAGATCAACACCCTAATATGCTCATATCTGCGCTAGATCAAGGTGATTTAGATGCTCTACTTGTTAAGATTGAAAAATTGTTAAAAGCAGAATGGGAATTCTTTGCAACAACAGTAAGAGCTGATCAAGGTAACTTAATGTATCAACTCCAAAAGCATGCGATATTGACAAAACAAGATTACCGAGAACAAATGAACGATTATAAAATAGAAGGATATATTAGAGAAAACCACCCATTACAAGGTGAAATAAAAGGAGAATGAATTTACAAGTGTTAGATACTTTAATAAAAGAAGTTGAAGAAGACTGTGCACCTTTTTTTCAATCCATTATAAAAACAGCTGAAACGAATCAACATAAAGTACTGCAGGCTTTTAAAGAAGCACAAATTGGGGATCATCATTTCACTTCAACTGATGGGTATGGTTATGATGATATGGGTCGAGATAAATTGGAAGAAGTATACGCTAACGTGTTTGGAGGTGAAGATGCCTTAGTACGTCCACAACTAGTCTCTGGAACACATGCGATATCTACAGCATTATTTTCAATGCTTTTACCTGGCGATGAACTTGTATATATCACAGGAAGTCCCTATGACACATTAGAAGAAGTGATTGGGAAAAGAGGTTCAGAAAGTGGATCATTAAAAGAACTACAAGTCGAATATAAAGAAGTTTCTTTACAGGAAAATGGAAAAGTAAATTACAAAGCAGTTTCAGAAACTGTGACCAAAAATACAAAAGTAGTAGGTATTCAACGATCAAAAGGATATGAGGATAGACCTTCCTTTACAATTAATGAAATTGCCGAAATGGTGGATTATGTTAAAGCAATTGATGAGAACATCATTATATTTGTAGATAACTGTTATGGTGAATTTGTCGAAGAAAAGGAACCATTAGAAGTCGGTGCCGACATAATAGCTGGCTCCCTCATTAAAAATCCTGGTGGCGGATTGGTACGTGCAGGAGGATATATAGTAGGAAGAGAGGATCTTATTCATAAATCTGCAAACCGATTGACCGCACCAGGTCTCGGAAAAGAGACAGGTGCGACATTACATATGTTACAAGAAATGTACCAAGGATTTTTTATGGCACCTCACATTGTAGGCGAATCTTTGCAAGGAGCCGTTTTCACAGCAAGACTAATGCAAAAAGTAGGTATATATTCAACCCCATTTTTTGATACATATCGAACAGATATTATTCAATCCATATTTTTAGAAGATGAAACAAGAATGATTCGATTTTGCCAGCTCATTCAAGAATATTCACCAATCAATGCTTATGTATCACCATATCCAAGTGAAATGCCAGGTTATGACGATAAAGTAATTATGGCTGCTGGTACCTTCATCCAGGGAGCTAGTATCGAATTATCAATTGATGGGCCTATACGTGCACCATATATTGCTTTTATGCAAGGTGGCCTAACTTATGCGCATGTTAAAATTGCAGTTTCCGAAGCAATTAAACAGATGATGGAGGAAAATTTAATTAAACCGAAAATATAAAAGGATAAATGTATATGAGGTGCATCCGCATTGTTATGGTAATACCTTTAAAATGACTATAAAACATATTTCAAATCTTTAAAACAACAGCTGAATTTACGCTGTTGTTTTATTAGAAAATTTATAAAAGAGGTGCGAATGGCACCTCTTTATCTTTGTAAGAGAAAGTATACACATTAGAGTACTATGCTAACTAAGGGGATTACCTGTTTTTTTTAGGGAAAGCCACTTTAAAATTATATTCCTTTAATGAAATTGTCGATATAAACCAACAATTTTACCAAGAATGGTCACATTATCAAAATACATTGGTTCCATTGCATCATTTTCCGGCTGTAAACGAAATTGTTTATCCTCTTTGTAAAATCTTTTTATTGTGGCTTCATCATCATCTGTCATTGCTACAATAATTTCACCATTTTCTGCTGTACTCTGTTGTTTAACAATCACTCGATCACCATCATATATTCCAGCATTAATCATGCTTTCACCTTCAACAGACAATATAAATAAATGGTCGTCTTGTTTTGCAGATGAGCTTGGAATAGGGAAATACTCTTCAACATTCTCGATTGCTGTAATAGGGCTCCCAGCAGTAACTTTACCTATTATTGGGACATATCTCGCGCTATCTTTTTCCAAGTTTTGATAAGATTCATCAATGATTTCAATGGCACGTGGCTTTGTAGGGTCACGTCTAATATAACCTTTATTTTCTAGTCTTTCTAAATGTCCATGTACTGTAGAACTTGATGCTAAGTCGACTGCCTTAGCGATTTCACGTACAGAAGGAGGATAGCCTTTAACATCGACCTCACTTTTAATAAAGTCTACAATCATTTGTTGTCGCTTAGAGAGTTTTTGCAAGGGACACACCTCAAATCATATTTTTATTACTATTATTATAGCATTCCTATGAAATAAGTCAAACATAAGTTCTAATTGTATGTTCGCATATATAATACTTGAAAGAATCCGTATAAAAGCATAATATGATATCAGGAATGTTTTGCAAGTAGATAGCGTTATCTATCATTAACGAGGTGAAGGACAATGATGACGAAAGCAAAATTGGAACGTATCAACGAGCTCGCTAATAAAGCAAAAAAAGAAGAGCTGTCCAAGTCAGAAAAAGAAGAGCAAAAGTTACTTAGAGAAGAATATTTAAAAAATGTACGAGCTTCTTTTAAAAATCAACTGACCAATATGACCGTCATTGATCCAGAAGGTAATGATGTTACACCAGATAAGGTGAAAAATATGCAAAAAAATAAGCATAAGCACTGAAAGGGAGATTTTATGACAAATAATATTACTCAACAGTCAATCAACACCATTCGTACTTTATCCATTGATGCTATTGAAAAAGCACAATCTGGACACCCGGGCCTTCCAATGGGCGCTGCACCAATGGGATATACATTATTCACTGATATCATGCAGCATAATCCGAAGAATGCTAATTGGTTTAACCGTGATCGTTTTATTTTATCTGCAGGCCATGGTTCTATGCTGTTATACAGTCTACTTCATTTATCAGGGTATGACGTTCAAATAGATGATTTAAAATCATTTCGTCAATGGCAATCCAGAACTCCTGGACATCCGGAAGTACTCGACACAGATGGGGTAGAAGCAACAACTGGTCCATTGGGACAGGGCGTTGCTATGGCAGTCGGTATGGCGATGGCTGAAGCCCATTTGGCAAGTAAATTTAATAAAAAAGATTTTAATATTGTTGATCATTACACTTATTCTCTCGTGGGAGATGGCGATATCATGGAAGGTATTTCCCATGAAACAGCTTCACTAGCTGGTCATCTAGGACTCGGAAAATTAATCGTATTATACGATTCTAATGATATTTCTCTTGATGGGGATTTAGACCGTTCTTTCTCTGACGACACTGAAAAGCGTTTCGAAGCATATGGATGGCAAGTCATCCGTGTAGAAGATGGTAATAACACTGAAGCGCTAAAAGAAGCACTTTTAAAAGCAAAAGAAAATACTTCACAACCAACATTAATTGAAGTAAAAACGATTATTGGATATGGTGCACCGACAAAATCAAATTCAAACGCCGCACATGGTGCTCCATTGGGTGAAGAAGAAGCAAAACGTACGAAAGAATTTTATAACTGGACGCATGATCCGTTCCACGTTGAAGAGGCGGTGTATGAAGATTTCCGTAATAAGGTGCAAGTTAAAGGAGAAGCTGCTGAAGAAGCTTGGAACAAACTATTTGCAAAATATGAAAAAGCATTCCCTGAAATGGCAGAAGAGCTTTCACTTGCTATAAAAGGCGAGCTTCCAGCAGACTGGGATGCTGAACTGCCTACGTTTGAAGCAGGCGTTGATGAACAAGCAACAAGAAAAGCATCCAGTGCAATGATTAACGCTATTGCTAAAACAGTGCCTACACTTTTCGGTGGAAGTGCTGACTTAGCAAGTTCAAACAACACAATGGTTGATGGGGAAGAAGATTTCAATAGAGTAAATTATGCTGGAAGAAATATTTGGTTCGGTGTACGCGAGTTTGCTATGGGTGCAGCATTGAACGGAATGGCACTACATGGTGGATTAAGAGTATACGGCGGTACTTTCTTTGTATTTAGTGATTATGTACGCCCAGCTATACGTTTATCTGCTATCATGAACAACCCGGTAACATATGTGTTTACCCATGACTCGATTGCAGTTGGTGAAGACGGTCCGACACATGAACCAGTTGAACAGCTTGCATCCTTAAGAGCTATGCCTGGATTATCAGTCATTCGTCCTGCTGATGGGAATGAAACAAATGCAGCTTGGAGATTAGCAATGGAAACAAATAATCACCCAACCGCTTTAGTACTTACTAGACAAGGATTACCTACAATTGAAGGTACTGCAAGTCATGCAATTGAAGGGGTTCAAAAGGGTGCATATATCATCAGTAAAGAGAATGAAAATATTGATGCTATATTACTTGCAACTGGATCTGAAGTAAGTCTTGCAATCAAAGCACAAGAAGCATTATGGGAAGAAAATATTGATACAAGGGTAGTAAGTATGCCATCTTGGGATAGATTTGAACAACAATCTTCCGAATATAAAGAAACTGTATTGCCGAAAACTGTGACTAAGAGAGTTGCAATTGAAATGGCATCTTCTTTAGGTTGGCATCAGTATACAGGACTAGAAGGAAAAATTATATCCATTGAAACATTTGGTGCATCAGCAAAAGGAAATATTGTCACTGAAGAATATGGATTTAATGTAGATAACGTCATCAAAAATGTTAAAGAAATATTATAATTTTAATTGAAATATTATTGTTAAAATACTAACTTTTGTTTATACTGTACAAGGGAGTAATGACAATAAATATTACTTTTACAAGATGATAGGATTGTCGGAACTAGAGATAGATGTAAGCGGGGAGGATAGTACATGTCAACAATTTGGGTTGTTTTAATTGCCATTGCAGCACTAGCAATTGGGGTTGCACTTGGTTTCTTTATTGCTCGAAAATATATGATGAATTATTTGAAGAAAAATCCACCGATTAATGAACAAATGCTTCGTACCATGATGATGCAAATGGGGCAAAAGCCATCACAAAAGAAAATTAATCAAATGATGCGTTCTATGAATAATCAAATGGATAAGAATGATAAAAAAGATAAGAAAAAGAAATAATCAGTGAAACTCACTTCCTATATGAGGGAAGTGAGTTTTTATTTAATTAAATTGTATTTTATCTTTCGTGCGTTATGACAAAATTCCTGTTAAAATATAATATGGATATACCGTGCAACATATTCAATTTATGGAAGTTGATTTGAATACTGGTTAATATTTAAGATTTATCACACAGTATAAATAATAGAAGTATCATGATGATGAATTCAAAATAAGTCTGCTTTAGGAGGTTATGTATCTTGATTGATAATAAAGAAAAAGCTATTTTTGCTGGAGGATGTTTTTGGTGCATGGTGGAACCATTTGATGAACGACCGGGCATTTATGAAGTAATATCAGGTTATACTGGAGGGACAGTAGAAAATCCTACCTATCGTGAAGTTTGTAGTGATCAAACAGGTCACGTCGAGGCAGTCGAAATAACATATGATCCTAATATTGTTGCTTATGAAGATTTAGTCACTTTATTTTGGCAGCAAATCGATCCAACAGATGCAGGTGGACAATTCCACGATCGTGGAACATCATATCAGACTGCCATATTTTATGTGAATGAACAACAGAAAGAAATTGCCGAAAAATCTAAAGCAGAATTAGAAGCTAGTGGTAAGTTTAAAAAACCGATTGTAACACCAATTTTGCCTGCTAAACCTTTTTATAAAGCAGAAGAGGAACATCAACATTATTATAAAAAGAATCAATTCCATTACAATATCTATAAAAAAGGTTCTGGACGACAACAATTTATAGAAGATCATTGGAAACCAAAGTATGATAAGCAAACATTAAAAGATCAATTATCTGAAGAAGCATATTTTGTAACCCAAGAAGATGGTACAGAACCCCCATTTCAGAATAAGTATTGGAATCATGATGAGCCAGGCATTTATGTGGATATTGTATCAGGAGAAGTACTTTTTTCCTCAATTGACAAATTTGCGTCTGACTGTGGGTGGCCAAGCTTTACAAAACCCATTAATAAAAAACAGGTACTAGAAAATGTGGATACAACACATGGCATGGTGCGCACAGAAGTGAGAAGTAGTGAGGCTGATTCGCATTTGGGTCACGTATTTGAAGATGGACCAATAGATAAGGGTGGTTTAAGATATTGTATTAACTCTGCAGCCTTACGTTTTATTAAAAAGTCAGATTTGGATAAAGAAGGCTATGGAAAATATAAATACCTATTTGAGTAACAATATTATTATTATGTAAACTAACTTAAAGGAGTGAGTTCCATGAATCATCTTAAGTGGGAAGAGCGACCAATCCAAAGAAAAGTACGTTGTGTACACAATCAAGCAAAAAAGTTCCAGGTTAGCACTATGCTTACCAAAGATAAGGAATATGACGTTGTGAATGAAACAGAAGAATTTATCTTTATCATTGATAACAGCGGACGTATTGGCGGTTATTATAAAGAATATTTTGCATGACAAGTGGATCAATCAAAGAAGCTATCAAAGGCTTCTTTTTCTGTTCACAATCTTTTCGGAATTAACCAGCTAAAATAATTACATATAGGCGAGTTATATATAATAGTTATAATTACCAATAATATTAAAGTTGACTGATGGAAAAATCCAAACATAAATACATAAGGATATGTGTATAATACGAATGCTTGTTGAAATAAAAGGGGAACATTAGTATGAGGAGTATAAGATGGTATACATGGATAGGTATTGTCATATTATTTCTTATTGCAACAGCTGGTTTTATCAAAATATTTAATTCAATAAATAATATGGCACATTATGATAATATGAATGTTAAAGTAGAAAGCGAAGAAGTCAATCATCAAATTCAATTAGACATCGAAACAAAAGAAGCGGGCGACTTAACATCAGTAAAGAGCATACCATTTACACAAGTTAAAAATATTGATCAAACAATTAAAAAATGGGCAAACGAACGAGAACAGTCCTTTTTTACAGAAATGAAGGAATCTGATCTTCTGTTAGATTATAAAACATCTGCTCATTTTTCTTTAGAATCACAAATTAAACCGATTAAAGATAATATTTATAATATAGTTATCACTGAAGAACAATCAGCTGAGCAAACAAGTAATTATAAAAACATGAAAACCTATACTATTAATTTGGATGAAGAAGAATTTATTCACTTTGAAGATATCATAAAAAAATCATTATCATCGAACAAGTTATTCAAGCTTTTGCAAAATAATAGTGAGTCGAATTTAAATGAGGAAAAGTTTCAGGAAAAAGATGATTTCTTTTCCAATGTTGACTGGACAATAAATAAAAACGATATTATTTTTTATTTTAAAGCAGGAGATTTGTCAAAACAAAACGAAAAAGTTGAAGTACCACTCATGCAATTTTACTCCTATTTAAAAGATGATTATTATGAGGCTTTTATAACTGATGAACTAGATGAATCGATAAAATTGCAGCAAGAAGAAGAAAGAAAGCAAAAAGAGGAAGAAAGAAGCGAGAAAGAAGCTCAAAATAAAGAGGCTTTGCAATCTAGAAAAATGGTAGCACTGACTTTTGATGATGGTCCGGATCCAGAAAATACACCAAAAATTCTTGATTCATTGCAAGCATATAACGCAAAAGCCACTTTCTTTAATTTAGCTAATAATGCTGAACAAAATCCTGATATTGTACAACGAATTACAAATGAAGGTCATGAAATAGGGAATCATAGTATATCACATGCTAATTTAAATGCAGTAAAAAGACAAAAAGCTGAACAGGAAATTATAAATTCTAAACAAATGATTGAAGATGTTACTGGTGAAGAAATAACGTTATTCCGGCCACCTTATGGGAACTTTGAAGACGACACACAAAAAATGATCAATGATTCCAATCAGGATATTATTATGTGGTCGCTTGATACAAAAGATTGGGATAGTAAAAATACAAATGAAATCTACCAAACTGTTAAAAACAATGTCGAACCAGGATCAATAATCCTCATGCATGACATTCACGAAGTCACAGCAGATGCACTGCCTAAAATATTAAGTTATTTAGATAATGAAGGTTATGAA
>DATGUH010000175.1:0-21655 GCA_035301445.1 Pseudogracilibacillus sp.
TTTCCGCGGGCACGGCCTCAGCCTCCTCACTCGCAAAATTCGCTCGTTGTGGGGTCTTCCGAAGCACACGATGTGCTAGCGCAAGCGTTGCTCTCGTGACGCCCGAGGTTTTAGCTTGTGTTCCTTAATTGTGCTGTTCCCTCAGGCGAACAGGACGTTCTAGTGTCGAAGTTGGTGATTGACGTGACCGATTTTAGCCGACCAGGAGTCGCCGCCTTACGTTACAGCCATTCAAGTTAGATTCCTAAAAACGAACATTTACGAAATTTATTTGTTAAACGTTTGGATTTTTATTCAATAAACTCATTTATATGGAATATGAAAAATTCAGCCTTGGATAATTTCAATTTGTTGTTATATTTCTGTATGAATTGGGCAAGCTATATTTATATGACATTTTGGAGGGTACAAATAAATGAAACGAATGCGACATTTAATCATATTTTGTATGGGACTATTTTTAATTGGTACGTTAACGATGAATACAACTGTTACATATGCAAAAGAAACAACTCAAGATTTAGCTGAAAATGCGAAAGCTGCCATATTAATAGACCGTGATACAGGAAAAATTATTTACGAAAAAAATATGGACGAACAACTTCCACCTGCCAGTATGACAAAAATTATGACTTTATTGCTTGTGATGGAGGCTATAGATACCGGAGAGCTTTCCTATGATGAAAAAATAGTTATAAGTGAAAATGCATCATCAATGGGTGGTTCTCAAGTGTTTTTAGAAGCAGGTGAAGAAATGACCGTAAATGATCTCATTAAAGCAGTTGCGATAGCATCCGGCAATGATGCAAGTGTCGCTCTGGCAGAGAGATTAGCAGGAAGTGAAAAAGCTTTTGCTGAAAAAATGAATGATAAAGCGAAAGAACTAGGTCTTAAAAATACATCTTTCCATAATGCCTCAGGCCTTCCAGAAGATGATCATCATTCGACTGCTCATGATATGGCTATGATTGCGAAAGAATTATTGAAATATGAACAAATAACTAAATATACGTCCATTTATGAGGATTATTTGCGTGAAGGGAACGAAAATGAATTTTGGCTTGTTAATACAAATAAATTGGTACACTTTTACCCTTATGTAGACGGATTAAAAACAGGTTATACAAGTGAAGCAAAATTTAGTTTGACCGCAACAGCAAAAAAGAATGATATGCGTTTAATTTCTGTAGTAATGGGCGCAGATTCAACTAAAAAACGAAATAGAATGACGATGGAAATGATAGACTATGGATTTAGTCATTATGAAGTTGAAAAGTTGTACGAACGAAATGAACAGGTTGGTGAATTAAAAATGCTCCAATCTGAGAAGTATTGTTACCCTGTCAAAACAAGTGAACAAATTAGTACCCTGCACGAAGCAGGAGATAAAGCGAAGGAAGTAGAGCCTGAAATAACCATTAAACAACCTGATAAGTTGCCGTTAGAAAAAGGAGAAACAGTTGGTGAAATTACTATACGGGATGGAAAAGAAACGCGCACTTCTCCACTTGTATTAGACGAAGAGTTGAAACCAGCATCTTATTATCAACTGTGGAAAAGATCACTTTCACATATAGCGAAAAAAGTGGAATAAGGAGAAGTTTTGTCTACTAGCAGGAAAAAAATGAACCCCGCCGAATTTAGTTATTGACGATTTGAGATAGGAGGCGTTGAAAAAAGATGGGTCTTAAAACAGATTTCACGATGAAGGAGCATGTTCTTGTTGTTCGATTGAGCGGTGAGCTTGATCATCATGAAGCTGAAATATTGCGTGAAATATGGCAACAAAAGCTACGTGATGAGAATGTGCGCCATGTCATACTGAATTTAGAAGAAATGATTTTTATGGATAGTTCAGGTATTGGCGTTTTACTTGGTCGTTATAAAGAGATTTCTCAAGCCGGTGGTGAACTTGTGATTTGTAAGGTTAATCCGTCACTAAAGAAGATATTTGATATGTCCGGTTTATTTAAAATCATTCGTTTGGAAGATAATGAACAATATGCATTACATTCTTTGGGGGTGGCATCGTGAAAAATAGAATGGAACTGACATTTTTAAGTGTAAGTGAAAATGAAGCTTTTGCAAGATCGACCGTAGCAGCGTTTATAGCTCAATTGAATCCGACAATGGACGAGGTAACTGAAATTAAAACAGTAGTTTCTGAGGCAGTCACCAATGCGATTATTCATGGATATAATCATCAAGCAGACAGCGAAATTACAATTGTTTGTGAAATTTTTGCAAATAAAGAAGTTGAATTAATTATTACTGATCAAGGAACAGGTATTGAGAATATTTATGAAGCGAAGGAACCTTTATATACATCTAAACCAGAGTTGGAAAGATCAGGGATGGGTTTTTCCATCATGGATAGTTTTATGGATTCACTAGAAATTTACTCCACAATAGACAAAGGAACGACCCTTATTATGAGGAAACAATTAACAAAAACAGAAACAGCTTGTCATTAGGAGTCATATAGATGAGTGCAAATGCAAGTGAATCCAAAAAAAACATGTTGTCTAATGAGGAAGTTAGAGCATTAATTGCAAGTAGTCAAGAGGGAAATAAAAAGGCTCGTGACAAATTAGTAGAAAATAATGTGAGATTGGTTTGGTCAGTCGTTCAACGTTTTATTAACCGTGGATATGAGCCAGAAGATTTATTTCAAATTGGCAGTATCGGATTAATTAAGGCAATTGATAAGTTTGATCTCTCATATGATGTAAGATTTTCTACTTATGCAGTACCGATGATCATTGGAGAAATACAACGATTTATTCGAGATGATGGTACAGTGAAAGTGAGTAGAACAATCAAGGAACTTGCTAATAAACTGAGAGCAGCCCGCGAAGAATTAACTAAAGAGTTCAGTCGTTCACCTACAGTAAATGAGGTAGCAGATTATCTAGATATTACACCTGAGGAAGCGGCACAAGCCCAAGAAGCAACGAAATACCCACATTCTATCTATGAAACTGTTTATGAAAATGGCGGTGAACCTATTACACTGCTCGATCAGTTGCAAGATACGAATAAAGAATGGTTTAACAAAATATTGTTAGATGAAGCAATCAATCACTTGTCCCAGAGAGAACAAATTATTATTTATATGCGGTATTTCCGTGATCAAACACAATCGGAAGTTGCCTATCGTTTAGGTATTTCACAGGTACAGGTATCCCGGTTGGAAAAGAAAATATTAGCCGAAATGAAACAATTATTACATCAATAATCAATAAATTACTACCCTTGCGTTCAATTTAAACGCAGGGGTTTTGTATATTTATTGTACGATTTTTGCATACTAAGATTAATTCATTGAAAAAGAGTGATGGCGATGGATAAAAAAGTCATTTATGTAAGACTAAAACGAAAAACAACAGTACCAAACAATGCTTTAATTCGAGTATCGGATATTGCTTATTTATCTGGAGCTGATTCAATGTTAATAAAACAATTGAAATCGGTAGTAATTTATCGGGTTACACAAGCAGATCATGATTATGCAGTAATTGACAGTATTCAATTAATTGATGTCTTATATAATGCTTTTCCTACTATTCAATGGGAATTGATTGGTTTTACAGAGACAGTTTTGCATATAGAACATAAAAAAAAGAAGTGGTTATCCGTTAAATTCATCATAGCTTGGTTGATTCTCTTTGTAGGTACGGCTATGACAATTATTAACTTTCATTATGATGTTAGTATGCTGGAAGTACATCAAAAATTACATTTTCTCTTTACCGGTGAAAATGTTCAACACCCTCTATGGTTACAAATCCCTTATTCAATAGGTCTTGGGATAGGAATGATCTTATTTTTAAATCATTGGTTTAAAAAACAATTAAATGAGGAACCAAGCCCGCTGGAATTAGAATTATTCACTTATGAACAAAAAATTGAAGAGTACCTTGCTCATTATGAAAATAATATGAATGATGACAATCATTTTATATAAATCGTTTGAAATAGTTGTTGGACTATCCAGCGGTATTGTTATCGGGAGTGCATTCCTTGCTCTGCTAACTTTTTTAGGTGTTATTCCAAGATTAATGCAATGGGTGAAAAACACCTACAATGGTAAGGCTTTTACGGCATCACTGCTTATCGGTACATTATATGGTACATATTTGACTTTTACTGGTAGCAGTATAATGTTTGGTTTTCCTTTCCTAGTGGTTTGGGGGCTGTTACAAGGGATTTTTAACGGTATGTTAGTAGCGGCCCTTGTAGAAGTATTACACGTATTCCCTATGATTTCCAAGCGGCTCGGATTAAGAGATAAAATTCGTTATTTAATGATGGCTGTTGTCTTTGGGAAAATAGCGGGATCACTTTTTCAATGGCTTTATTTAGCAAAATGATGTCTATATGCGGATAACGGAAAAGGGAGAATTCTAACATGAGTAAAAGAGAAAAAGTACATTATGTAGCAAAAGACTTAGATGATAATGCTAAATTTATGAAAGACGAGGCTGGTGCAACGATATCCTTTGATCTTGACTATAGAGAAATTGCTATACATGATCGAAGGGTACAGCTTTATTATGTTAATGGTATGGTTAATGATTTAACTGTTGCAACAATTTTGAAGATGCTTATTCATGTAAATGATGATGAAAGCGAATCTGATAAGATGTTTGATATCGTACGAAATCGTTTAGTCAATGAAGATGTGAAGAAAGAAAATCAAATGTCTAAGTTAATTGATCAAGTCTTGACGGGACTCATTATTGTTTTTGTAGATAATGAACGAGATGCTTTTATTGTCGATGTGCGAGATTATCCTGGAAGAGAGCCAGAAGAACCGGATACAGAACGGGTTATCCGTGGTGCAAGAGATGGATTCACAGAAAGTATAGTTTTTAATAGTGCGCTTGTGCGGCGAAGAGTAAGAGATAAAGGACTACGCAATGAAATGTTGCACGTTGGGACAAGATCTAAAACAGACGTTTGTATTAGTTATATTGTAGATATAGCGAATCCTGAATATATTAAACATTTGAAAAAGAAAATTAAACAAATTGATATTGACGGTTTAGTGATGGCAGATAAAGCTTTGGCCGAATTATTTGAACAAGACAGCTATAGTCCATTTCCATCGGTTCGTTTTACGGAAAGGCCAGATGTGGCAGCGCATCATATATTAAGTGGATATGTTGTTTTATTCGTCGATACGTCACCAAGTGTCATTATTTTACCGATAACGTATTTTGACCATATGGAACATGCGGAAGAATATAGACAGACACCGATGACGGGAACATTTACACGTTGGATACGAATTACGGCTGTTTTGGCTTCCATATTTTTATTACCGTTTTGGATGCTTTTTGTTATACAACCTGAATTATTACCAGATACATTGTCTTTTATAGGACCAGATAAAACAGGTAATATTCCTATTCCAATACAGATTATTATTGCAGATCTCGGTGTGGAATTTTTAAGAATGGCGGCAATTCATACACCGACCCCTTTAGCAACAGCCCTTGGCTTAATCGCGGCTGTATTAATAGGTGATATTGCTGTTGATGTTGGAATGTTTAGTCCAGAAGTAATTCTTTATGTTGCTATTAGCACGATCGGTACTTATGTTACACCTAGCTACGAGATGGGGGTTGCGAATAAGTTTATAAAGTACTTTATTCTATTGATGACAATCTTCTTTGGATTAAATGGATTTGCTATTGGTACGACATTAGCCATCATTTATCTTATTCGTTTGCAAGCATTGGAAACGCCGTATTTTTGGCCGTTCATTCCTTTCAATGGAAAAGCAATGCTGTTATTTATTGCACGTATACCACTGCCGAAAGTGGAATATCGTCCAAGTATTGTTCATCCAAGAGATCGTGTTAGACAACAAAATACGGAAGAGTCATGACTGTAAAAAATTTTACGCTTTCGTTTTGTAGTGCAATATGATACATTAATGCTATCTTTGAAATCGGATAGTCTTGGAGGAACAATTATGTTGGAAAATCATCCCTTTAATATCAATGAAAAAGGTCATTTATCCATCTGTGGTGCTGATGCTGTACAACTAGCTGAAGATTACGGTACTCCACTGTATGTATATGATGTAAATCGAATAAGAAAAAATTGTCGAGTGTTTACCGAAGCTTTCAAGGAAGCTGGTGTAAAATCGCAAGTTAGTTATGCATCTAAAGCATTTTCATGTGTAGCTATTTTAGAAGTGATACAACAGGAAGGACTAAGTCTTGATGTCGTTTCGCATGGTGAGTTGTATACGGCTATGAAAGCAGGATTTCCAAGTGAAAAAATTCATTTTCACGGTAATAATAAAAATGAAACGGAATTACAAGCAGCAATTGATTATGATATTGGGTGTATTGTGATAGATAATTTTTACGAAATTAAGTTGTTGGAAAAGTTGCTAAGTAAAGCAAATAAACAGATGAATGTCTTACTGCGGGTAACCCCTGGGATTGAATCAGAAACACATCAATATATTATGACTGGTAATGAAGATTCTAAATTCGGATTTAATTTAGAGAATGGACAGGCAGACGAAGCATTTCGCTTATTGCATAATCACTCCCATATACGATTGCAGGGATTACATAGCCACATTGGTTCACAAATCTTTAATACGAATAGTTTTGTTATGGCGGTGTCTATCTTATATAAACAAATTGCTGTATGGTATGAATCTTTTGGTTATGAACCTAATATTATGAATTTTGGTGGAGGATTTGGTATTCGCTATACAAAAAGTGATGAACCAATCGAAAATGACGAACATATTCGTCATTTGATTACTGCAGTAAAAAAGGAAACAACAGCACTCGGGATCAATATGCCAGAAATTTGGATAGAACCTGGTAGATCCATTGTAGGAGATGCAGGGTTGACATTATATACAGTTGGATCGATGAAAGATATTCAAGGTGTAAGAAAGTATGTAGCCGTTGATGGTGGAATGGCCGATAATATCAGACCCGCTTTATATGATGCTCCCTATGAAGCGGTTGTAGCTAATAAGGCCAACGAAAAAAATAAAGAAACTGTTTCGATTGCTGGAAAATGCTGTGAGTCTGGGGATATGCTCATATGGGATTTGCCAGTTCCAGCGATTGAAGCACAAGACATACTTGCTGTTTTTGCGACAGGTGCATATGGGTATTCCATGGCTAGTAATTATAATCGTTTATTTAAGCCAGCAGTTGTATTTGTCGAAGATGGCGTCTCACAACTAGTTGTGAAAAGGGAATCACTGGATGATATCGTGAAAAATGATTTAACCTATAAACCTATTTGCGATGTTGCGACTGGAAGTAATTAACCAACTGATGTAAAATATAGGTTCAGAATAAATTTATGTTAAAATAAGTTTAAGGGGGAAAAAGAAATGAAAACAGGATATATCACAATGAAAAATGGAGAAAAAATTGAATTTGAATTATATGATGATGCAGCGCCGAACACAGTAGAAAATTTTGAAAAGCTAGCTAATGATCATTTTTATGACGGTCTGAGCTTTCACCGTGTAATTCCGGGATTTGTCAGCCAAGGAGGCTGTCCAAAAGGTAATGGCACAGGTGATGCAGGTTATACCATTAAGTGCGAAACAGAAGGCAACCCTTACAAACATGAAGCAGGAACGCTCTCGATGGCACATGCGGGTAAAGATACAGGCAGTTGTCAATTTTTTATCGTGCATGAGCCTCAACCGCATCTTGACGGGGTACATACTGTATTTGGTAAAGTAACCTCTGGATTAGATATTGCTAAACAAATGCAGAATGGAGATGCAATGGAGACAATAGTTGTCAATGCATAATTGATAATCATGACTTCCTTTGTTGGTCATTTAATCATCTTGTTTATCATAGGTGTAGTAAGTCTTATTTTCCATGAACTAGGTCACATCACTGCATCTAGATGGAATCGTGCAGAACAAATTTATTTGATAATAGGTGCGGGTAAACAAATATTTACTTTTACCATTGGTAGGTTAATTGTTCGAATTCAGCAGTTGTTTTTTATGCACTTTGTCACTGTATCTAACAGGGATAAAACATATACTTCAAAAGAAAGAATAGTAATATCTATCATGGGACCGGCATTCAGTATTTTGTTAGCTGTCTTCTTTTATAGTTTGTTTTATTTTTACTTTTCCGTATATGTTGTATATATAGGCTTCTTATTTAATATTTGGCTTGCTTTTTTTAATTTAATTCCACTCAAGATTGGACAAAAGGCAACAGATGGATATATAATTTATAAAACATTAACCAATTCAAGGTGAAGAAATTGCATCATAATGTGACAATAGTATTGTGATTGGATACAATATCATGAAAGTAAGATATAATGAGGGGTTTTTATGCTAATACGTTATAAGAAGAATCAAGAAAAAATAGCGATGGGGCTTTTATCGTTTATGCCAGTGGAGAAAAAAGATATCAAACTACTGCAGCAAACGATTCAAGCATATCATAGCAATCCCAATTGGCATCTGTATTTGTGGAAAGAAGCAGATGATATTGTCGGTGCCATCGGACTCAGAATTGCGGATGAGTTAAATGTTGTTGTGCAGCACATATCTGTCAACCCTTCTTACCGGAATATGGGTATTGGCAATAAAATGGTAGCTGCAATAAAAAGACAATATGGGGATAAATACGATGTTTGTCCAGATGACTTTACACAAGAATTTTTCGAAAAATGTTCAGAAAAAGAAAATACAGAAGCAAAAGATGAACAAGATGAATAATAAAGCCAGCCAATATTGAGGCTGGCTTTTTCTAAACATATATTTTGAAAAATGGTTTTGCACTTTAATAACCTTGCAATTTGTTGTCTATTTGAAAGCGTGAAATGAAATGGACAAGGAGCTTAACGATGAATAGGACTTATGAAGTTAAATTAGAAGCGTTTGAAGGACCGCTCGATTTATTACTGCATTTAATTAATCGCATGGAAATTGATATTTATGATATACCAGTTGCAGATATTACTGATCAATATATGCACTATATTCATGCAATGCAGCAAATTGAATTGGATATTGCCAGTGAATATCTTGTCATGGCTGCAACACTCTTAGAGATGAAAAGTAGTATGCTTTTACCAAATCAAACAATAGAGGATCCAGAAGAAGAGTGGGAAGAAGATCCAAGAGATCAATTATTGGAAAAGTTATTAGAATATAGAAAGTACAAGGAAGCAGCCGAACATTTAAAGGAAAGAGAACTGGAAGAAAATCAACTTTATGTGCGACCGAAAAAAAAATTAGAAGCATCGACAGAGAATAACATACAACCAGAAAAAAGTGATTCAGTATCCGTGCTCGATTTAATAGATGCCCTACATCATTTTGTTGTGAGAAAAAAAGAAAAAGCCCCGATTACTTCAACTGTAAAACGAGTAGACATTTCAGTGGAAGATAGAAAAAAAGAGGTTTTACAAATGCTCACGAAAAAACATACAGTTTTCACTGCGTTATTTCCTTACCATGATAGACAACATATCGTTGTTACTTTTTTGGCGATTTTACAATTATTGAAATCAAACGATATATATTGTCAACAAAAAGGGCAATTTGAACCGATATATGTATCTAAATTGGGGGCATCAGAATGACAACAGAACTTAAAGGTATTACAGAAGGTTTGTTATTTGCTTCCGGTGAAGAAGGAATAACTAAAAAACAAATTGCCAAAGCACTTGAAATCACTCAAGATACTGTAGATCATTTGCTAAATGAACTTTCATTTGATTATGAACATGAAGGAAGAGGTATGCTAATTATGCAGTCAAATGATGTTTTTCATTTGACGACTAAACCTGAGCATAGTCATTACTACCAAAAAATTCACCAAGATAAAAAAAGTTCAAGAATGTCACAAGCAGCACTCGAAACGCTTGCTATTATCGCTTATAGACAGCCAATCACAAAAGTAGAAATAGAAGAGCTACGAGGAGTAAATAGTGATCATGCTGTGAGGAGTTTAGTGCAACGATCATTAATTGAAAGCTCAGGTAGAAAGGATGCACCAGGTCGTCCTTACTTTTTTAAAACAACGACTGCTTTTCTTACTTATTTTGGACTATCTTCTTTAAATGATTTACCAGCTTTACCAGATGACATAGATACTGCTGGGGCAGAATATGAGCTGGATTTATTTAAATAGTAGATTAGTAGATGTATGAATCAAAACTTAAAATCATATCAGAAATTCAGACGCATAAGATGAATTATAACCCATTCGGAAGATGATACTTTCCATAAAAGTATTTAGAAATCATCGATACCGATGAAATAAAAGGGGGATAGTTTGCTTATGCGTTATTTTATTTGGCTGACGATTATGTTAGTAGGACTTTATTCATTTCCGATAAATGGACAAACAGAGGAATCATTGCAAGTTTCTGCCGAGCAAGCTATTTTGATGGATGCAGAAACAGGGGAAGTTTTATTTGAGAAGCAACCATTTGAACGTACAGAAATTGCTAGTATTACAAAGATTATGACAGCACTTGTTGCCATAAGGTATGGGCATTTACAAGATGATGTGACCATTAGTCGAAATGCCGCCTTTACGTCCGGGTCTTCTATCTATCTAGAAAAAAATGAGAAGATGACTTTAGAAGATTTATTGTATGGCCTAATGCTTAGATCAGGAAACGATGCTGCTGTAGCTATAGCTGAACATGTAGGTGGAAGTGAGGAAGGTTTTGTTTATTTAATGAATGAAACAGCCGATTATATCGGAATGACAGATACATATTTTATGAATGCGCACGGGCTGGATGAAAACAACCATTATTCAACGGCCTATGATATGGCATTATTGATGAAGCAAGCGATGAAAAATGACGTATTTCAAAAAATAACTGCTGTAGAGTCGCATTTATCTAAAAAGAGGACATACCCTTGGGAAAATAAAAACAAGTTGCTTACAAGCTATTATGATGCATGCACAGGTGGGAAGACAGGTTATACACAAACAGCTGGTAGAACTCTTGTTAGTACTGCAGAAAAGTCAGGTCGTTCATTTATTGCTGTCACATTAGATGCGCCAGATGACTGGAATGATCATATAAATATGTATGAATCGAAATTTAAACAAGCGAGTAAAGAGTCTTCAAAAGAAGATAATCAAACACACTCTGTAAATAATCTTTTCTTAACGGAAAAAGAGCTTAAAAGCTATAAACAGCTGAATGTACATGAAGTTGACGGCAAAGGTAGCACTTTTAGTCAAAGATATATGTTCAACTTGTTGAAAATATTAAGGATTGATGATAATGGTTAATCTTATATGGGCATTTATGGCGATAGTCGGAATTGTATATGCAATGTTTAATGGCACAATGGGAGATGTAAACAAGGCATTATTTGAAAGTGCGAACGAAGCAGTCACATTATCGATTGGACTAATTAGCGTACTTGTCTTTTGGTTAGGAATGATGAATATCGCTAAGCATGCTGGTGTTTTGGATAAATTAGCTACATTATTTAAACCATTTATTCATTGGCTATTTCCAGATATTCCAAAAGGTCATCCTGCTATTGGTTATATTTTATCTAATTTTACCGCAAATTTATTTGGGCTTGGAACTGCTGCTACCCCTATGGGACTAAAAGCAATGGAAGAAATGAAACGTTTGGAGGCCTCTCCAGTTGCATCACGCTCGATGATCACTTTTTTAGCATTGAATACTTCCAGTGTGACATTGATACCAACGAAGGTAATTGCAATTAGAATGCAGTATGGGTCTGTTTCACCAACTGAAATTGTTGGGACTTCTATTCTTGCCACTTTAATTTCTACGATTTGCGCGATTAGTTTAGATCGTCTATTTCATCATATTTCTAAAGGATGAGGCATTTTGGCATATATTACTTTGATAAGTACATGGATTATTCCTTGTTTTATATTGATCATATTAGTGATGGCTGTCAAAAAAAAGTTGCCAGCATATGAATTGTTTGTAGAGGGTGGCAAAGAAGGAATTGAGATGGCTTTTACATTATTACCATTCTTACTTGGTATGATAGTTGCTATATCTATTTTACGTAGTTCTGGAGCGCTGGAGGCTTTTGTCGGGGTGATTTCCCCAATATTAATAAAATTTGGTGTTCCACCTGAAATTATTCCACTTGCTTTTTCTAGACCTATATCAGGAACAGCGGCACTTGGAATCATGTCAGAACTAACCGAAACTTACGGGCCAGATTCTTTTATCGGTAGATTGGCAGCTACAATGCAAGGAAGTACAGATACAACTTTATATATTTTGACGGTATATTTTGGAGCTGTAGGAATTCAGAAAATGCGTTATGCGCTAAAAGTAGGGTTATTGGCAGATCTGGCAGGAATGATTGCAGCCATTACAATCGTATATTGGGTATTTGGTTAAAGCGTTTAGAATGATAAGTTCTAATCGCTTTATTTGTTTGTTTTGACTATGCTATGATGAATGAAGGATTGAGACAAACGTAATAATTGCCTAATAAAAGAGTGAAAAGATGAAGGGAATAATAACTACCAATGAATAGAAATTTAGAAAGATTACAAAAGATTATAGCACAAAGTGGGATTACTTCCCGCCGAAAAGCTGAACAATATATTGTTGATGGAAGAGTGAAGGTAAATCAAAAAATAGTCACTGAGTTAGGTACTAAAGTTACGGAAAAGGATGAAGTGGCTGTAGATGATGTTCCGATTAATCGTGAACAACGTGTTTATTATATTTTGTACAAGCCTCGTGGGATTATTTCGGCAGTTACAGATGATAAAAATAGAAAAACGGTTGTGGATTTAATGGAAGATGTAACGGAAAGGGTATTTCCTATTGGTAGACTTGACTATAATAGTTCAGGCATCCTATTGTTAACCAATGATGGAGACTTTGCCAACTTACTGATGCATCCTAGATATGAAATAAAAAAAGAATATGTAGTCAAGGTAAAAGGTATACCATCTAAACAAGATCTAGAACAATTAAAAAAAGGAATCAAGCATAATGGTGATTTATTAAAAGCGATAGATTGCCAAGTTAAATCTACAGATCGAAAAAAACAAACAGCTATTATTGATATAACACTACAGGAAGGAAAAAATCGTCATATCCGTAGAATGATGGAACATCTGGGGTACTCCGTAAGTAAATTAAGTCGAGAAAAATATGGCTTTCTCACATTAAACGGATTACAGCCCGGAAAATATCGTGAATTATCAAAACAAGAGGTACATCAACTTAAACAATTAAGCAAATCAATATGAATAATTGTTATAAATCGGACAAATCATTGGGGAAAATTCTAATTATTTAATGATATAATGGGCTTGGGAGTGATTGCCAATGTCGGTTGACGAAGCAAGAAAAAAGAAAAAAAACAAAATGCGCAAACGTTACATATTGAGAAGTGCGGTGTTAGCTTTATTAATTGGACTTACTGTATATGCATTATATTCGAACCATAATAAAGACAAGGAAATTTATCAACCGGGAGATGAAGCACCAGACTTCGAATTGACACAAATAAATGATCAAAACGAGATGGAAAAAGTTCGTATGAGTGAATTACAAGGAAAAGGAGTCATGCTGAATTTTTGGGCTACGTATTGCGAACCATGTGAAAAGGAGATTCCTTATATGCAATCCTTGTATCCAGATTATAAAGATGACATTGAAATAGTTGCAGTGAGTCTAGATACAGGTAAACTCGTTGTTGATGATTTCATTGACAAATACGACTTGACTTTTCCTATTCCACATGACAAACAAAGCGAAGTGAGAGGATTGTATAATGTTAAACCAATTCCTAGCACATTTTTCATAGATGAAGATGGAATTATAGTGGATAAAGTAGAGGGAGCCTTGACGCTGGATAAATTGGAAGATTATTTTAAAGAAATTCAGCCAGAGTAAAGAGGGGTATAAATGAGTGTAGACCATATTAAATGCGAATGTGGGCATGTCAACCCAGAGGGTACAGTTTTGTGTGAGGCATGCGGTAAACCAGTCGCAAAAAATCAAGATATTGATGGAAATAATAAAAAGAAACTACTTAATATGCGGTATGAGGGGTCTGCCAGAAGATCTCAAACGTACAATCGTTCTATTGTTGATAAAACATGGAACTTCTTTTCCTCTGTTCGCAATGGTGTCATTTTAATATTAATTGCGTTGGTTGCTTCTGGGGTGGGTACTATTTTTCCACAAGCAATGTACATACCTGAAGAGGCACCTAACCGTGATCCTGCATTTTATTATGAAGATGCATTTGGAATACTTGGAAAGATTTATTATCAACTCGGCTTCCATGAACTGTATAGTTCTTGGTGGTACATGATACTTATTGCATTAATCGGTGTTTCTTTGGTTATTTGTAGTTTAGATAGATTTGTTCCTCTCCATAGAGCACTTAAAATGCAGAAGCCAAAACGACATTATACGTTTTTATCAAGGCAACGATTATTTGGTGAAACTGAGAATGTTTCCGATGAAGATCGTCAACAAGTTATCAAAAAATTAAAGAAATCACGTTATAAAATCACTGAAGATAATGGCTACGTACTAGCAGAAAAAAATAGGTTCTCCAGGTGGGGACCTTACGTGAATCATATTGGTTTAATCATAATTCTTTTGGCAGCAATACTTCGTATGACACCACTCTTGTTTATGGATGAATATGTGTGGGTACGTGAAGGTGAAGAGAAAGTTATTCCGGGTACGGATAATGAATATTTTATAGAAAATAAGAAATTTACAGTTGATTTTCATGATGAGAATGATGAAAGATTTAAAGAAGCAATCGAGAACCAGGGAGACGTAGAAAGTAATTTCCAAACGGATGTTGTGATTTCCAAAGTAAAAGAAGGATCTGTTGTTGGTCAGTCCGACTCTATGGAGACTGTTACAGAAGATTCTATTTGGATGAATCACCCACTTAAATTTGATGGCATTACGCTATATCAATCTGGTTATCAAGAAAATGAATTCTCAGATATGACTTTTAAAATATATGAAACAGATGATGAAGACCAAGAATCATTAGGGGAAGTAACCATTGATTTGGATACACCTGAAGATACTTATAAAACGGATTCTGGATTTGAAGTAGAAGTCACTAAATACTATCCAGAGTATGAATTGAAAAATGGAGAACCTAGAAGTATTTCTCAATATCCGAGAGACCCTGCCTTTGTATTTGAGGTGTTAGGTCCAGATCAGGAAGAAGCGGAAATGAGCTTTGTTGGTATTGGAAAAAACATTGATGCAACAGGAGATAACAAGTACAAGCTAGGTATTCAAGACTTTAATGTGCGCTATGTAAGTGGTATAACAGTACGAAAAGATTATACACTGCCATTCTTCATTATTGGAGCAGCCATTTTCTTGTTTGGGGTTATTCAGGGCATGTATTGGCAACATCGACGTGTTTGGATTCATCCAGAAGGGGATAACCTAGTGCTAGCAGCACATACGAATAAAAACTGGTTTGGCCTGAAAAAAGATATTGATAAAGCCATTGAAGGAACATCCATTAAAATGCCAATCGATCAAGAAGAAGCTGAAGAAAAAAAAGCAATGGAAGAAGATGAGGAGGCTTAATTTAGAATGTCTAATCTAGTAAGTATAAGTAGTACAGCTTTATATACCGCTTTTGTTTTATATTTGATTGCTACCTTGTTTTTTGGCGCAACCATTAGAGATAAACGAACAGCAGATATGTCAAAAAAAAGCATATCTGGAGTGATTGGAATTACGCTCACAATAATAGGTTTTTTAGCACAAGTTGTTTATTTTATATCAAGATGGATAGCTGGCGGTCATGCACCAGTTAGTAATATGTTTGAATTTGTTACCTTCCTTGGTATGACACTTGTGTTTGCCTTTATATTAATTTATTTTATATATCGGCTCAGTGTGCTCGGTTTATTCGCGCTACCAATTGCTCTGTTAATTATTGCTTATGGCAGTATGTTTCCTAAAGAAATATCTCCACTTGTACCATCATTGCAAAGTAATTGGTTATTTATCCATGTGATTACAGTGTCGATAGCACAAGGAATTCTTGCTATTAGCTTTGTGGCTGGATTAATTTACCTTATATTAAAGGTTGATCAGAAAAAAATAACATTGAAAAACATTTTGTTGGAAATAGTTATTTTTCTGCTCGTAACAGGATTAGGCTTTAGTGTTATTACTACTATATTTGCAAGTATGGATTATGAGGCTATATTCCAAACGCCAGAAGGGCTTGAAATGGATTATCATATGCCTGCAATATCTGGCCCTAAAGGTGCTGAATTAGTTGATTCAGATAAAATGGAACCTTTATTTAGTGCACCTACTTGGTTTCAGGGTGAAGCGGCACCAAGGAAACTAAATACATTGATATGGTCATTTATCGCTGGAACTGTTTTATATGGTTTTATACGATTACTCACTAGAAAACGCGTCGGAGCAAGAGTACAACCTTGGCTAAGAAAAATAAGTCCACAACTTGTCGATGAAGTGATGTATCGCTCTGTAGCAATTGGGTTCCCAGTGTTTACTTTAGGTGGTTTAATTTTTGCAGCAATATGGGCACAAATTGCCTGGGACAGATTCTGGGGCTGGGATCCAAAAGAAGTTTGGGCGCTTATTACTTGGTTTTTCTATGCGGCATTTCTCCATCTACGTTTATCACGTGGTTGGCACGGTGAAAAATCAGCATGGCTCGCTGTAATTGGTTTTGCGATTATAATGTTCAATATTATCGTCGTTAATTTAGTTCTTGCAGGATTACATTCTTACGCTTAATATAGTAATCAAACAAGTCAATTTCACAATTGGGTTTATTGAATAAAAATCCGAATGTTCAACAAATAAATTTCGTAAACGTTCGTTTTTAGGGAGCTAACTCGAATGGATGTAACGTAAGGCGGTGACTCCTGCGGGAACAGCACGTGTCTTGAGACCCCACAGTGAGCGGTTTTGGCGAACGAGGAGGCTCAAGCCGTGCCCGCGGAAAGCGTCCGCCTGAAGTGGAAGCCATTCACAAGCAGATATTAATGTTCGGATTTTACATACATCCTGTTATTGACTTATGAAATTGACTCAAATAAGTAAAATTCATACTGTCAAAAAGAAGATAGATAGTAGTATTTTTGCAACTATTTTTAAGTTGACATTGCAAACCTTACATCATACTTCTTATAAGGAGGACGCTTCATGGACGAAAATCAAAGAGTATTAGTTGTAGATGATGAAGACCGAATTAGAAGATTAATTCGTATGTATTTAGAACGAGATCATTTTGTAGTAGAAGAAGCAGATAATGGAAAAGATGCACTTGAAAAAGCGTTAGATAATGATTATGATATGATCTTACTTGATATCATGATGCCTGAGATGGATGGTATTGAAGTATGTGAGGCTTTGAGAAAGGAAAAGTCAACTCCAGTTATTATGCTGACTGCTAAAGGTGAGGAATCTAATCGGGTACAAGGATTTGAAATTGGAGCAGATGATTATATCGTCAAACCTTTCAGTCCACGTGAGGTCATTTTACGTGTAAAAGCAGTATTACGACGTACTGAGAACATCACACCTGATCCAAAACATTTACAGTCAAGCAATTTAATTGTCTTTCCACACCTAACAATTGATTTGGATGCTTACAGGGTAACAGCTGATGAACAGGAAGTCATGTTAACACCAAAAGAATATGAACTGCTCTTGTTTCTCGCACAATCTCCCGATAAGGTATTTAAAAGGGAAGACTTACTAAAAGAAGTATGGCAATATGAATTTTTTGGTGATCTGCGAACGGTGGATACCCATGTTAAACGTTTGCGAGAAAAGTTAACTAATGTATCTAAAGAAGCAGCTAAAATGATTGTAACGGTTTGGGGCATTGGTTATAAGTTAGAGGTAGATGATGAATAATGTTTTGGCGTAGTGTAGTAGGTAAGCTAGCAATAACGATTTTATTGCTAGTTTCTTTTGTCTTATTTATTTTATCGATATTATTACTGGAGTTTTTTGAAGGCTTTCATGTACAAGAAGCCGAAAAAGTGATGATTCAGTCAGCAGTAAAAATTTCGTCACTTGTTAAAGAACACGATGATAAAGAACTCGTTATGGAAATGGTTGATAGAATTAAAGAACCATCGAGTAGAGTGATTATTTATTTTGATGATGATAATGTATGGTCATCAGACACTACGAATGATTATTTGGAAGATACCGATCAATTGCTATTGGAAAATCATGCTGACTTAAAGGAAGTAGCTATTGATGGTAATTTCTATAATGAGCGCATGCAAGTTGGAGATAATAATGATTCAGAACTCATTGTCATTGGACAACCAATGCAGGAAGACGGTATGATTTTTATCTTTCAATCATTAGATGTGATTAATGAAACGAAGGCAGAAACAACTAAAATTGTATTTGTGGCTGCAGCTATCGCAATAGTACTCACAACTGTTTTCGCATTTTTCCTATCGACAAGAATTACCTCACCGCTTATTCAAATGAAGCGTGCTTCGGTAAAACTTGCAAAAGGAGAGTTCACAACTAAATTGCCAGTTGTAACTAATGACGAAATAGGTGATTTAGCTAGAGCGTTTAATAAAATGGGAAAGGACTTGCAATTCAATATTCACGCATTACGACAAGAGAAGGAACAACTCTCTAGTATTGTTAATTCAATGGCAGACGGGGTTATAACCTTAACTCGTGATAGTGAAATTATTGTAAGTAATCCGCCAGCTAAGCAATTTATAGAAGATTGGCTGTTTAACAATGATTTAGCAACAGGCTCAGATGAACAATTGCCGGTAGAACTAAAATATATGTTAGATGAAGTGATTCAAGGAGAACAAGAAGTTATTCGAGAATTAAGCATTCAAGGTCGTAGCTGGGTTATGATTATGACACCACTTCACGATCGAACGTTTGTACGTGGTGCGGTTGTAGTCATTAGAGACATGACAGAAGAAAGACAGGTAGATAAATTAAGAAAAGACTTTATATCTAATGTATCTCATGAACTAAGGACGCCAATTTCATTGATGCAAGGATATAGTGAAGCTATCATGGATGATATAGCGGCATCAACGGAGGAAAAAAATGAGTTAGCTCAAATTATTCATGAAGAATCACTACGAATGAGCCGTTTAGTCAATGAGTTACTCGATATCAGCCGTATGGAGTCGGGACATATAGAATTAAATATTGAGCCAATCAATATAAATGAATTTATGGATCGAATCTATAAGAAATTTTATAATATGGCAGAGGAAAACCATATAGAATTAAAGTTGACAAAAGAAATTGAAAACAATATGATTAAAATGGATTCGGATCGTATTGAACAAGTGATGACAAATTTAATAGATAATGCCATTACACATACAAGTGAAGAAGGATACGTCCATATTTATGTTCGTTCTACAGAGAAACAACTGTATGTGGAAGTGGCAGATAATGGATCAGGTATACCAGAAGAAGATTTGTCCTTTATTTTTGAAAGATTTTATAAGGCTGATAAAGCACGTACGCGTCATAAACAAAAGCAAGGTACTGGTCTTGGATTGGGCATAGCTAAACATCTTGTAAATGCTCATGATGGGACTATATCAGTGAAAAGTAAAGTTGATAAAGGAACTTCATTTAGTTTCAAAATACCTCAAGTTTAACAATTTAATATAGAATTTGTAGTATGTCGGTGTGCAGGCGAAATGCTTGCTTAAACGGGAATCCGAGTGAAATGCCGGAACTGTCCTCGCAACTGTAAGTAATGACGAACAAGGCGATAAACCACTGTTTTAACGGGAAGGGAGCCTTTAGTAGAATGAATTACAAGTCAGTAGACCTGCCGAACACTAAAAAGCCCTATTAGGGCACACCTAGATTTCTTGATTTATGTCTAGGTAGTCGTTTTTAATTTATGCTTCGGGGGTTAAGCATTAATTACAGTAATATCCATTATGTGTAATGAACAGTAAACCCCTTTATAGGTGTGTTTACTGTTTTTTTATAAAAAATTTTAAAGGAGAGAGGAAATAATGATGAAGAAATGGTTGCAATTACTAAGTCCTTTAATAGTAGTCGTCTTCATTTTAATTGGCTGCTCTGATGATGCAGGGAATACTAATCAAGGAGAGTCGACTAATAATCAGACAGAAACAGAGGATAATAATACACAGTCAGAGGAAAATGAAGAGGAACAGGTTAGTATTACAATTTCTGAAGACGATGGTGAAGAAGTACATGCTGAGGAAAAAGTGGATGTTGAAGAGGGAGCTATTTTGATGGATGTATTAGATGAAAACTTTGATATTGAAGAAGATGATGGCTTCATTACAGCGATAGATGGCATCGAAAACGATGAAGAAGAAGGTAAGTATTGGATGTATGACGTGAATGATGAGATGGCGCAAGTTGGTGCGGACGAGTTTGAATTATCGCCAGGTGATGATGTCGTGTTTGATTTACAAGTAGCTGAGTAAAAGTGAAGACTTATAAACTGACATTATTGGCAATATTAGCTTCTTTAGCTGTTGTTGGGCGTTATATACTTGCATTTATACCAAATGTTCAACCTGTTACTGCAATTATTATTATATCTGGAGTGATTATCGGTCCTGGTGCTGCTATTATACTTGCGTTTTTAGTAACATTTCTGTCTAACATGTTACTGGGAATGGGAGTTTGGACTATATGGCAAATTACATCGTGGGGGTTGATAGGGTTCATTGCTGGTATTGTCGGTAAAGTGCTCAAACGGGTACCTGTTTTCGTGCTCATTATATATGGAGTTTTCAGTGGATATTTATACGGTTTTATAATTTCCCTTACAACCTATCAAGTAACAGGAAAGTTCTGGCCCTATTACTTGGCAGGATTGCCGTTTGATACCTATCACGCAATTGGCAATGCAGTCTTTATCGCATTATTATACCCTTTGATTACTTATTTACTGCGAAATTATGCAAAGCATCGATTTCAACTACAACAATAAATAATATAAGTTAAGACAAAAACACAGTAAATCTAACTGTGTTTTTGTTATGATTTAATACAATATATCTTTTTAATAAAATCATCCTTTTTTGTGATGAAAGATGGTAGAATAGAATTTACTGATGAAAGTTTAAAAGGGGTCTATGATTGCTTTGTTAATGAAAAGAGTCATTTTGCAAGCACAAAATAAAATAGGCGAGGATCGTTCAATCTTTGGTATATATCATATTTTACAAGGCAGGGTTTCTATTCAAACCATTCAAGATATAAAACTATATCGTTTATCTCACTTATATGGGATTTATAAACATTTGGAGAGAAATCGTTTTATAGCTTTTATTCATGCCTTGCAAAAACAAGGGTTTCTAGTGGAAAAACATTCAGATTATTTTGTCCTGAGTATGAAGGGAAAGAAATGGCTAGAAAACGAAAAACAAACTGGCGAGCAACTATATATCAATGGTCAACAATACAGACAATCGGATAAAATTTTTCACAGATTACAGTTGCTCGTACAAGTGTGGACCAATATGAAAATGAGAAATAAACAGTTTATCCCTATTATTGAAGAGAGGGAAACAGCAAATTGGGTGAAACAATTTTACCACCGTACAAGAACAAAAATAGATAAATATTTATATTA
>DATGUH010000176.1:0-5313 GCA_035301445.1 Pseudogracilibacillus sp.
AGCTGAGCTTTGCAAAACTCCAGTTACCTTATGACGATTTGTTGGAGATATCATATGGAAAGCTTGCATAAACATATCTGTTTCTTCCACATGAAAAGCATAAACTGGATAGGTGATTAGTAACTGTGCTAGCTCATACAGGCTTTGTTCATCCCAATGTACAGGCTCTCTACCATCATAAACAATCGCTTCATTACCAGCATCCAATGATTTTTTTAATTCCTGGATAAATGTTTCTCCAGTCTTCGCATAAGTTACTTGGGCAATTGTCCAATCTGGAGTATTTATGCCTGTTTGAATTTGTCGAGTAAAGGAGTCAACATCCCCACTAAAATAAGCATCGTACATTTCCTTCGTATATAAAGGATCAATTGTTATTCCTTCTAATGTGTGCGTTTGCAATTTTTCATACGGAACTCCTTTCAATGATTGAACAGCCGTTTCTCGCCAGGATGCATCATTGATTTGATTAAAAGTGATTTGCTTCATTTTTTTATCCAACAAAATCCCCCCTATATTACTTAACACTAATCAACGGTCCACTTTTATTCCTAAGTCTTCTATAATATTACAAATATGATCTAATGAAATAACTTCCTGTTCATAAGTGATTTTCACAATTCCTTCCTTCTCATAAACTGCAATCTGATTAACGCCAGCAATCGGTTGGAATGTATCTTTCATCAGCCTATCAGGATTATCATGTTTTAAACCAGTCACTTTCATTTCTACGTCCATGTAACTACGCTCCTCACTGCCCCAACATTTTCTTCTACTATCATTTTAACAGAAATATGACACGTTTATAATCATATTCCCCTTTTAGGAACATTATAATGTACATCCGTCTAGTATTTTTGGGAAAAATAACTTTAAACGTTTTGATTAAAAAGATTTTAACCAATAATGAGGCACCATATTTTACAAATCGTAATCATTACGATAGAATGTGACATATAAATTTAAGAATAGAGGAGTGAGCACTCATGGAGGAATCTGTCATACGTTTAGAAAATGTCTCTTTTTCATATGACCAAAAGTTAATCCTGGAAAATATCAATTTAAATATTAAGCGCGGGATGTTTTTAGGATTAGTTGGCCCGAACGGTGGTGGGAAAACGACATTAATTAAAATCATACTCGGCTTACTCCGTCCAGATCAAGGTAATATATATATGCTGAATCAACCCATTGAAAAATTTAAAAATTGGAATAAGATTGGATTTGTTTCTCAAAAGGCAAACACCTTCAACAAAGGCTTCCCAGCAACAGTGTATGAAGTTGTTTCCATGGGATTAACAGCGAAACTCGGATACCTCAAACGGATTAACCGAAAAATGAAGCAAAAAGTTTTAGACGCCATTGATCTAGTTGATATGGGGGAATATGCTTATCAAAATATCGGCAAACTTTCTGGTGGCCAGCAACAACGTGTATTTATTGCACGAGCACTTGTTAGTCAGCCAGAACTACTTATTTTAGATGAACCTACTGTCGGCATTGATTATCAAAATGTGGAGAAGTTTTACAAACTATTACATCAATTGAACAAAGAAGAAAATATTACCTTGCTTTTAATTAGTCACGATACAGGAGTCATGACAGAATATGCTTCTGATGTTGCCTGTCTAAATAAAACCATGCATTTCCATGGCAATACGAAAGAATACTCAGCACTATCTACCGAATATTTATCAGAAATTTATGGTCATCCGGTACAAGTGATTGTGCATGATCATGAGTAAAAGGAGAAAACAATGCTTTTAGATCTATTACATTTTGATTTTTTACGCCATACCTTTTTAACCGGATTACTTATCGGTATTATCGCACCACTACTCGGTAGCTTTCTCGTTGTACGACGGTTATCTTTATTAGCTGATGCATTATCACACGTAACACTTGCTGGAATTGCATTCGGCCTGTTTATCGAAAAGCAATTTCTATTCGCCTTCAGCCCTTTATATGCTGGAATGGGATTTTCCATTGTTGGAGCTGTTTTAATTGAAAAACTTCGCTCCGTTTATCAAGCTTACCAGGAAATTGGAATTCCGATCATTTTAAGTGGAGGGGTTGGGCTTAGCGTTATATTTATCGCACTTGCAAACGGGTTTAATACAGATTTATTTGGTTATTTATTTGGCTCCGTATCCGCCGTAAGTAAAGGTGATTTTTATTTAATTATTGTCATAACGATTATTGTTCTAGGTACAATATTTCTTTTTTATAAAGAATTATTAACTTTGTCATTTGACGAAGAACACGCAGTTACATCAGGAATTCATGCAAAACGGATTCATTTTTTATTTATTATTTTAACTGCACTTGTTATTGCAGCTTCTATTCGAATTGTAGGTGTTTTACTTGTTTCAGCACTAATGAGCTTACCAGTAGCAGCAGCTATGCGACTAGCAGGAAGTTTTAAACAATTAATTGCATTATCGATTATGTTTGCTGAAATTGCTGTTATTGCTGGACTTGTTTCAGGCTATTATTTAAGCATCCCACCCGGAGGAACGATTGTAGTTATTGCCATTATCCTACTTTTACTGACGTTCATCAAAGACGCATTCACAAAAAAAGGAGGCGCACAAGTACATGAATAAAACAAAAGCAATTGAGATACTAACCAAAAATCAATATAAAGTGACGACTAGACGAGAAACAATTCTGGACTTTTTTCTGAAAGAGGATCGATACCATACCGCGAAAAACTTATATGATTATATGGAAGAAAGATATCCTGCCATTAGTTTCGATACTGTTTATCGTAATTTGCATTTATATCATGATCTGGGCATTTTAGAATCTACTAATCTAAATGCAGAAAAGCATTTTCGTATTAGTTGTCATAGTGATCACCATCATCATTTTATATGCAATACATGTGGAAAAACAACACCTATCCATGTTTGTCCGATGAATGAAGCACAAGAAACGCTTACTTCATATAAAATTGAAGGGCATAAATTCGAAATATACGGCTTATGTCCAGAGTGTCAAATAGCATCATGAAAATATCTTCCCTAACTTATATTAGTGTTGGCATCGGTGGAATGTTAGGTGCTTCTTTACGTTACTTCATCAGTATTTGGGTGCAGGATACGTTTAGTCTTTTCCCCTGGGCGACCTTTACCGTTAATTTAACAGGAGCATTTTTGCTTTCTTTTCTATTGTTTTTACCAATTACAAAAGAAAAGGTCCCCCCATTTATTTTAACTGGGGTAACAACAGGCTTGTTAGGAGCCTATACGACATTTTCAACTTTCACTTTAGAAATGATTCAATTAGCTGAAACACATTTATTTATATCATTGTCATATATGTTTTTCAGTATCATTGGCGGACTGGGCTGTAGTTTCATTGGCTATAAATTGGCACGCGTTATCCCCAAGGGAGGAAACCGTTCATGGTAAATATTATATATGTAGCTATCGGCGGTTTTTTCGGAAGTATATTGCGTTTTGCCATTTCATCTGCATTTAAAAAACATCCATTTGGTACATGGTTAGCCAATATTTCTGGCAGTCTTTTACTTGCTGTATTATTTAAATATTATCAATTAAGTATGATAGACGATTGGATGTGGTTAATAGGTGGTGTTGGTTTTTGTGGAGCATATACAACCTTCTCCACCTTTAGCAATGAAGTGTTAGTATATATCACAACTGGTTACTTTAAAAATGCAGTCATTTATGTTGCTAGTTCATTATTGAGTACGCTTCTTCTAGTATATATTGTATTGCTCGTTTAATGGTAAGTTCAATGATTGAAAAGGAAGCCAAGCTATTAACTACTGACTTATATTTTAAAATTAAAAACAGACATAAATAATCATATTTTGTCCCACTTTCCTAGTGAAGTAATGTTGTGGTCAAATATATTAATTTAAATGCTCTAGTTTTCTTATATCATTTCGGGCGAATAGATAATAATATTCGCTCGATTTTTAATGATTGATCCTTTTCGGTCATATAATTCTTTCATGAAAAAAACAGCTGCAATGATAAAACTTTCATCATTACAACTGTTTAATAAAACATTTTTATTAATTTATATAACCTAGTGGATTCATGATTTCTCCATTTTTATGCACTTCAAAATGCAAATGGATACCAGTGGAGTTCCCTGTACTTCCCATGACACCGATTTGTTGTCCACGTTCCACTTTTTGACCATTACTTGCTTTTATAGAGGACATATGACCATACAATGTTTCCATACCGTTACCATGATCAATAACAACCGTATTACCATAACCATTCATTGTACCAGCTGATTTAACGGTACCTGATTCAGCAGCATAAATTGGTGGTGAAGTACTTCGATCTGTTCTCGCAATGTCTACTCCTTTATGTTCTCTACCCCAACGTTGCCCCTGCGTGCTTGATATGTATCCTCCTTCTGTCGGCCAAGCATACTCTCCGCCGCCAGTATCTTTTGAATAGGCTACAGTTGAATCATCACTTGAAGATTCAGATTGGGCTTGTTTTTCAGCTTCTTCTTTTGCCTCTTTTTCTCTTTTTAACTTACTTTCTAAATCTGACAAATCATCATCTTTCATTTCTAACTTGTCGACTTTTTTGTTCAAGTCTTTCTTTTTACTCTTTAAATCTTTATCAGCTTTTTCTTTCACTTCTTTTTGTTCTTTCAATTGCTCTTGTTTATTTTCAAGTTCTGCTTTCATTTCTTCCAGCGTATCTAATTTATCTTCAACTTTCTTTTTATCTCTCTTTTGTTCTTCTATCAATTTAGAATCTGCATCCGTTATCGTGGATATTGCTGATACACGGCTAATAAAATCACTAAAATCCTCTGCATCAAAAAGAACATCAATAAATTGAGAATTACCACCATTTTCTTGATAAGATTTAGCGCGATCCTTTAAAATTTCAAACCGCTCTTCAATCTTCTTCTCAAGTTCATCTATTTCATCTTGAACTTCATCTATATCTTTCTCTGTTTCTTTTACTTGTTTCTTATTTTCTTTTAATACGTTGTCCAGCTCAGCCATTTCTTCTTCAATTTCATCTATCTCTATTATTATATCGGCTACTTCATTTTCTGCATCTGATAGTTTTTCCTTTATCTCTTCTCTTTCTTTCTCTACATCATCCATGCTTTTCTCTGCAAACACTTCTGTAACTGGAAGTATTAACAGTAAAAAGGCAGCAAACAACACTCCATAAATGCCTTTAATATGCAAAACTTTCTCTCCCCTTATATATTTATTCTCTATATCCCCAACGCAAATTCTATCATACTAATGTCTCATTTTTATTTTAGTCATATTTCAAAAACATAACAATTAAC
>DATGUH010000177.1:0-6800 GCA_035301445.1 Pseudogracilibacillus sp.
ACACGCATTCTCGCTCCAGGTGGTTCGTTCATCTGACCGAACACCATAGCTGTTTGTTTGATAACTCCTGAATCACTCATTTCGTAATAAAGGTCGTTACCTTCACGTGTACGCTCTCCGACTCCAGCAAAAACAGAAATACCACTGTGTTCCTGGGCAATGTTGTTAATCAGCTCCTGAATAAGAACTGTTTTACCAACACCTGCACCACCAAACAAACCGATCTTTCCACCTTTAATATATGGAGCAAGTAGGTCAACTACTTTAATACCTGTTTCCAAAACTTCCGTACCTGTAGATAAGTTTTCATACTTAGGTGCTTCACGGTGAATTGGGTCACGTTTTACTGACTCTGGGATCTCTTCGCCCAAATCAATATGATCCCCTAATACGTTAAATACACGACCAAGTGTCTCGTCCCCAACAGGAACTGATATTGGACTTCCTGTGCTTGTTACCTGGCTGCCACGTTGTAATCCATCTGTACCAGACATGGAAATTGTACGTACAACATGATCACCCAAGTGTAAAGCTACTTCCATCGTTAGTACATGCTCCTCGTTTTCACCGGTTGCTTTTACGTGTACTTGAAGTGCTTCATTAATTTCTGGAAGTTGTCCTTCGTCGAATCTTACGTCGACAACAGGACCCATAACTTGTGTAACTACACCATTACTCAATCGATTCCCTCCTAACGTTCCATTCAACATTTTATTCCAGTGCTGCAGCTCCACCAACTATTTCAGTGATTTCTTGTGTAATAGCAGCTTGGCGCGCACGGTTATAAGATAATGTTAAGTCATCAATTAATTCATCAGCATTATCCGTTGCACTCTTCATGGCAGTCATTCTGCTGGCATGTTCACTTGCTTTTGCTTCTAGTAATGCTCCGAATATTAAACTCTCTACATACTGTGGCAGTAATGTTTTAAGTATTGCCACTTCATCTGGTTCGTACTCATAAGCACTTGTTGCATCGGCTGACTCAATATCTGTAATCGGAAGAAGTGAATCTACCTGAACAACTTGTGAAATAGCACTAATAAAGTGATTGTAGATGATAACTAATTCATCAATTTCTTCATTTTCATACAAATCTATTGCATTTGTTGCAATTGTTTTTATTTCTGCATATTCAGGATGATCTTTTACCCCGATGACACTGTCCTGTAATGGGATATCAAGTTTGTTACAATACTCTTCTCCCATTCGGCCAATAGCAATGACTGTATATTCGTCTTTGCTCGTATGTCTTTCTTCAAGTGTTTGTGACAAACGGCGCAAAATATTACTGTTATATGCTCCGGCAAGACCACTGTCTGCTGTAACAATGATATATCCAGTCTTTTTCACATCACGTTTTTGCAACATGGGATGGGTTGCATCAGTACTATTTGTAGCGATATTCGTAACAACTTCTTTGATCTTATCACTATAAGAAACGTACTTTTTTGCATTTAGTTCTGCTTTTGAAAACTTAGAGGCAGAAACCATTTCCATTGCTTTCGTTATTTGTTGTGTGTTTGTTGTCGAACTAATTCGATCCTGGATTTCTCTAAGGGATGCCAAGCTATTCACCACCCTCCTAAAACAGCGATATGTTCGCTGTTTTGAAATACAATCTATTTATGCGTTTTGCTTACTGTTCAGTTGGCAAGAAAGTCTTTTTAAAGTTCTTAATTGGTTCTTCCATTTCTTCTTTGTCTTGAGGTTGACCTGTTTCGCGAATTTTGTCTAATATTTCTTTCGCATTTGTATCAAGCCAAGTATGGAATTCTGATTCAAAACGTACTACATCTTCTACTGGAATATCATCCAAGAATCCGTGTACAAGTGCATACAGAATCATTACTTGTTTTTCAACGACTAATGGTTCGTGAAGACCTTGTTTTAGGACTTCTACTGTTCTTTCCCCACGATTCAATTTCGCTTGTGTAGATGCATCAAGGTCTGAACCGAACTGAGCAAATGCTTCTAGCTCACGGAATGCTGCAAGGTCAAGTCTCAATGTACCTGCAACCTTTTTCATCGCCTTAATCTGAGCATCCCCACCAACACGGGAAACAGATAAACCAGCGTTAATAGCCGGTCGAACCCCGGAGAAAAATAGGTCACTTTGCAAGAATATCTGACCATCTGTAATGGAGATAACGTTCGTTGGAATATAAGCAGATATATCTCCTGCTTGTGTTTCAACAAACGGTAATGCTGTAAGTGAACCGCCACCAAGGTCATCATTCAATTTAGCCGCACGCTCTAGTAAACGAGAGTGTAGATAGAATACATCCCCTGGGAATGCTTCACGGCCTGGAGGACGACGTAATAGCAATGATAGCTCACGATATGCTGCAGCTTGTTTAGACAAGTCATCATATACAACAAGCACATGCTTGCCATTGTACATAAACTCTTCACCCATAGAAACACCTGCATATGGTGCTAGGTAAAGAAGTGGTGCAGGGTCTGATGCTCCTGCTGATACGACAATCGTGTAATCAAGTGCGCCATAACGACGGAATGTTTCAACTGTGCTTCTTACTGTTGATTCTTTTTGACCGATAGCTACATAGATACAAATCATATCTTGATCTGCTTGGTTCAAAATAGTATCAACTGCAACTGTTGTTTTACCTGTTTGTCTATCTCCAATAATTAACTCACGTTGTCCACGACCAATCGGCACAAGCGCATCAATTGCTTTCAAACCTGTTTGGAGTGGTTGATCAACTGATTTACGAGCCATTACACCAGGTGCTTCTGACTCAATCGGTCTAGTTTTTGATGTTTCAACAGTTCCTTTACCATCAATAGCCTGACCTAGTGGGTTTACAACCCGTCCGATTAATTCCTCTCCAACTGGTACTTGCATGATACGTCCTGTACGGCGAACTTCATCGCCTTCTTTAATTTCTGTGAATGGCCCAAGAATAACGATACCGACATTACTTTCTTCCAAGTTCTGTGCCATACCTACGACACCATTAGAAAATTCGACTAGTTCCCCAGCCATGACATTGTCGAGTCCATGAGCACGTGCAATACCGTCCCCAATCTCGATTACAGTTCCAACGTCACTAACTTCTATCTGTTCGTCGAAGTTTTCAATTTGCTGTTTAATCAGTGTACTGATTTCTTCAGCAGATATACTCATACCATGTCACCCCTATCTTATATCGCAGACGTTCCGATGTTATGACGCATCTGATTGAGCTTACCGCTAATCGTTCCATCATAAATCGTATTGCCTACTCTTATTTTCAATCCTCCAAGGACTGATGGATCTATTATATTGTTCAATTTAACTTCTTTTTTCTTTAGTTGTTGCTTTAAAGAATTTGCTATATTTTCTCGTTCCGTTTCTGTTAATTCTCTGACGGAATATACGTTTGCAACTGCAATCCCATTCGCTTCATTATAGATTTCAGTCACTTGATTAATAATTTCAATGATATTTTCAATACGATGACGTGTGACAAGAAGCTTTATCGTATGAATAATATCTTTTCTACACTCACCAAAGACCTCATCAATCATATTCATTTTATCACTTTCAGAAATCTTTGGATGGTTCAATATTTGAATCAACTTTTTATTTGCTTGAAATGCATCTTTGACAACTGCTAATTCAGTAATCAATGTTTCTGCATTATTGTTTTCATCGGCAAGTTGAAAAAGAGCATCTGCATAACGGTTAGCAACTACTGCTTCACTCATCGCTCTTCTCCTACTTCTTTGATGTATTCTTCAATCAGTTTATCCTGATCTTGTGCGCTGATTTCTTTTTCAATAACTTTGCTGGCAATCAAAACAGATAATGAAGCGACTTTATCTTGCAATGCCTGCAATGCTTTATCTTTTTCACTTTGAATTTCTTCATGTGCTGCTTCTTTAACACGTTCAGCTTCTTGTTTCGCACTTGCAATAATATCTTGTTCTTGTTTAACACCTGCAGTTTTAGCATCTTCTATAATCTGCTGTGCTTCTTGTTTTGTCTGTTTCAACTGTTCTTGAGCTTTTGCTGATGCTTCTTCAGCTTCTTTACGGCTCTTTTCAGCTGCGTCTATTTCATCGGCAACATATCGTTCCCGCTTTTCCATCATATCGACGACAGGTCCCCATGCAAATTTCTTCACAAGTGCCATCAATATTAGGAAGACAACTAGCATGACAACCATATCCACTACATGAAATCCACCTAGCACACAATTCACCCTTTCGTTAAAAAGTCTTATTTACATAAACGATGGCGAAGATGAATGATCCACTTCGCCTGTTTTTTCTTCCGTATTGTTACATAACCATAAATGCAATAACGACAGCGATGATAGGAAGTGCCTCAACCAAACCAATACCAATGAACATAAGCATACGTAGTGTACCTAGAAGTTCTGGCTGACGAGAAACCCCTTCAACTGTTTTACTAACAATCATACCGTTACCAATACCGGCACCAAGTGCACCTAAACCTACCGCAATAGCAGCTGCTAATACTCCCATTTCCATAATGAATATCCTCCTCAAATTTATATATAATTTAGTTTATAATTTCCAGTTTTATGTATCATATAAAGCTGGTTAATTAATATTGAATAAAAAACATTAATCTCCTACTTTATTGGAGATGTATACCATAGACAGCATCGTAAAGATAAATGCCTGGATTCCCCCAATAAACACACTAAAGCCTTGCCATGCTAAAAACGGAAATACTCCAAAGATACCTAATATTCCTGAAGTGGTCGTTAAACCAACTAATAACCCTAGAAGTACTTCACCAGCAAACAAGTTACCAAACAAACGCAAACCAAGCGTTAATGTATTGGCGAACTCTTCGACAATCTTAATTGGGAATAAAAACCAAACTGGTGTAACATATGTTTTCAAATAATGCTTTGTACCTCTCATTTTAATACCATAATAATGAGATAAAATAATTACCATTGATGATAATGTTAAAGTAATACCAGGGTCAGCTGTTGGTGACTTCCACCATACTTCATCATTGACTATCCCTGTAGTGATTACACCAAGTAAGTTACCTACCAGTATAAATGTAAATAGCGTTATAGCTAATGGTAGAAATGTTTTACCTGTTTTCCAATCCATTGCATCATTGACAATACCTTTAACAAAGTCTAGTATCCATTCCATCACATTTTGTGCCCCGGTTGGTTTCATTTGAAGTTTCCTAGCACCAAGTACGGATAGAATTAATACAATCGCTGCTGTCACTATAATCATCATGATGTTTGATAAGTTAACAGATAACCAAGATATCCCAAAAAGATTCTCTATAATCGGTGCTCCATGATCCATCCTTTCACCCCTCTTTCAATTCTGTTTTCTGTTATGCCAAAAAAAACCTATTATAATAACGGGATAAATCGTCATTAATCCAATAATATAACCAATCATACTCCAATCAAATCGCATCGCAATAATTGCACCTAGTGCTGCTGCAGCAAATCGGGATATCGAGCCTGTACCGATTCGTTTGCCTTCTCTTGCAGCTGCATCTGCTTGGAGATTGACCTTCCTTTGAAGGAGCCATAGGTTATAGAAACCAATGGATAGACCTAAAGCCATTCCACTAAAGAAATGTTTTTCAGGCAATGTTACAGCTAAAAGAATCAAAATTCCTAATATAACCAACAACCATATGCGCAACCTTTTAGACATTTTCTGAAATTCAGACATGATAAGCCCACTTTCAGCTAAGAATTATTAAACATACGAAAAATTGCGGAATAGATTTGCAGGTTTTTTTAGAAAAGTACACAAAAAAAGCACATAGAACGTTTATTTTATTAAATCATTCCACACGAAGAATTTTACAATAGCGCTTGCTTTATGTCAATTTAAATAATAATGATTGATTTTTTGTCGATACCCCATTCATTCCCTGCATTTCAGGGTTCTAAATTATTTTGGCAAAAATATCTTCTTGACAAATTTATGAACATTTTAATAGAGAGTTGTTTAGTCACTATAAAATGATACATATATGCAATTTTTAACTTTTGAAAAAGCGCTCGATTTTTCGGTTAAATGTGGAAATCGGACTGAGTTTCGTGAATTTCCGATTTTCTGTCCGATTTAGAGCGGGAGTCGGACTGAGTTTCGCGATTTCCCGATTTTCTGTCTGATTTAGAGCGGGAGTCGGACTGAGTTTCGCGATTCCGCCGTTTGCTGTCCGTTATAGCGCGGGTAACGGACAAAATTTCGCGATTCCGCCGTTTGCTGTCCGTTATAGCTCGAGTATCGGACAAAATTTCGCGATTCCTCCATTATTTGTCCGTAACAACACGAATATCGGACAAACTCACGCAACGCCGCCATTATTTGTCCGTTACTGTGACAAATAATCCAAAATCCCAACTTCACTCTATCATAATATCTGTTTCCGATTGATGGTATTCACCGTTTTCATCTTCGACAATAATTAAACCATTATAATGTCCAGTTTGATCGATATCGCTTTTTTTAATAATTCCTTCATGTTTTCCCATTTCAATGTCTTTCCAAGTTTTTAATGTGCCTCGATAAGTTAAGTCGTCTGGGTCAAACAACTGTAATTCTACAGATTTAACATCTTCAGTGGCATACAATTCATATGTATACTCGTTTGCGTTTTTGGGATCTTTTTGCATAGAGAATTCCATGATGCGTGGATAATCAGCGCTTTCTTGTACAATAAGATAAGGTAGAGAATAAATCTCGTCATTAGATTCCAATTCAATCCAACCTTGCAACATATCTTTATTTACTTGCGACGTGCTTATATTAAGTTCAATAGGAAT
>DATGUH010000178.1:0-7516 GCA_035301445.1 Pseudogracilibacillus sp.
CATAGAAGAAATGTATTTTTTGGAGGATCAATCATGGCGACAGTGACACCGATGATGCAGCAATATTTACGTATCAAAGCAGATTATCAAGATGCATTTTTATTTTTCCGTTTAGGTGATTTTTATGAAATGTTTTATGAGGACGCTATAAAAGCATCCCAAGAACTTGAAATTACTTTAACAAAACGAGATGCAAATCAAGAAAATCCAATCCCAATGTGCGGCGTGCCTTACCATGCTGCAGAGGGTTACATAAAAACGTTAGTAAATAAAGGTTTTAAAGTGGCGATTTGTGAACAAACTGAAGACCCAAAAAAGGCAAAAGGTGTCGTTAAACGGGAAGTTATTCAATTAGTAACACCCGGAACAGTAATGGAAGAATCGATGTTAAAAGAAAATGAATCGAATTATATAGCTAGTTTATCTATATTTGAAGATATATATGTGTTAGTCTTTCACGAATTGTCAACTGGAGAAACAAATATAGTTTCAATTGATGAAATGACAACTGTTATTCACGAACTTGCCAAGCAGTCTATTAAAGAGCTTGTCATATCAAGTCAATTAGATGAAGCAACAAAGAAGATGCTTCAAGACACATTGCAAATAACTTTTTCTTACGAAGATGAAACGAACTTTTTAGGGGAATTTAGAGAATTATATAATGATCTGCAGGAAGAACATTATATGACAGCTTTTTCTCGAATGTTAAACTATATTCAACATACACAAAAACGATCGATTCACCATTTAAAAAAACCGGAAATTATCGAATTAAATCAGTATTTGTCATTGGATATGTATGCAAAGCGCAATTTAGAATTGACAGAGACATTTATTAAAAAACAAAAATATGGCTCTTTATTATGGGTGTTAGACAACACTGTCACCGCTATGGGGGCCAGAATGTTAAAAAAGTGGCTCGAGCGACCATTACTGCAAAAAACAGCTATTGAAAGAAGACTAGACGTTGTTGAGGCTTTGTATAAGGATTTTATCAACCGAGAAGAATTAAGAGAGGCATTAACTACTGTCTATGATTTAGAACGTTTGGCAGGTAGAATCTCTTTTGGTAACGTCAATGCGCGTGATCTCATTCAGCTAAAACAGTCACTTGCATCCATTCCTGCTATTAAGGATATTTTAACGTCTATTGGTAATCCTGTAATAGAGAAGTTAAATGGACAGCTCGCTTATCCAGAAAAGTTGGTCACTCTACTAGAGGAAGGTATAAAGGATGAGCCACCTATTTCCATTACGGAAGGTAATGTTATCAAAGATGGTTATAATGAAAAACTGGATACATATCGTCATGCTTTAAGAGATGGCAAACAGTGGATATTACAACTGGAACAACAAGAACGAGAAAATACAGGTATCAAATCCCTAAAAGTTGGGTATAACAGAGTGTTCGGTTATTATATTGAAGTAAGAAATCCGCATAAACATTTGGTGCCAGAAGACCGTTATGTAAGGAAACAAACATTGACCAATGCTGAGCGTTTTATTACACCGGAACTAAAAGAGAAAGAAGCAATGATTTTAGAAGCAGAAGAAAAAAGTGTTGACTTAGAGTATGAGCTATTTACCGAAATTAGAGAGAAATTAAAAAACGATATTACTCCTATACAAGAACTTGCAGAAGTTGTCAGTCAGTTAGACTGTTTACAATCTTTTAGTCAAGTAAGTGAAGAGAATAACTACTGTCGTCCCAACTTTATTCAAAAAAATACAACCATTCAAAATGGACGACATCCAGTTATTGAGAACGTGATGGAACAAGAAAATTATGTTCCAAACGATATTGTTCTAGACGAGGATGCCTTTATTTTATTAATTACTGGTCCAAATATGTCCGGAAAAAGCACCTATATGCGCCAACTTGCATTAACAATTATCATGGGTCAAATCGGCTGTTTTGTACCAGCTGAAGAAGCAAACTTAATGATTGTTGATCAAATATTCACTAGAATAGGTGCGGCTGATGACCTTGTTAGTGGACAAAGTACTTTTATGGTAGAAATGTTGGAAGCGAATCACGCATTGAAAAATGCAACAGAAAATAGTTTGATTTTATTAGATGAAATCGGACGGGGAACAAGCACATATGATGGTATGGCACTAGCACATGCCATGATTGAATATATTCATGAACATATTGGGGCGAAGACGATGTTTTCAACCCATTATCACGAACTGACAGAGCTAGAAGATACACTAGAAAATGTGAAAAATATTTCTGTCAGGGCTGAAGAATATAATGACAAAATTGTTTTTCTTCATAAGGTTGAGCCAGGGCGTGCCAATGAAAGCTATGGAATTCACGTTGCCAAACTAGCAGAGATGCCTCAAAGTTTAATCGAACGCGCAGATGAAATCTTACACACATTGGAAAATAAAGTGACAGTTTCTTCTAAAACAGAGGATGTGCAACTGTCATTGTTTGAAGAAGATAATCAGCCAAAACGACAATCAAAAGTCAGTTCACAAGAAAAACAAGTTATTCAATCTATTAAACAATTAGAATTATATGATATGACACCGATGGATGCGATGCAATTTCTATATGACACATACAAAAAACTTAAAAAGTAAACAAAATAGGAGGCATTGAATGGATATACGGCAGCTTCCAGACACTTTAGCTAATAAAATAGCTGCAGGAGAAGTAGTTGAGCGACCTGCTTCAGTAGTAAAGGAATTGGTTGAAAACAGTATAGATGCTAAAAGTACCCTCATTAAAATCCAATTAAAAGAAGCTGGAATGCAAGAAATTATCGTGACTGACGATGGTATGGGAATGAGCGAAAAAAATGCGAAAAATGCTTTCTTAAGACATGCAACGAGTAAGATACAGTTTGATCAAGATCTTTTCCATATTAAATCTTTAGGTTTTAGGGGAGAAGCGCTCGCTAGTATCGCATCAGTAAGTAAATTGACTGTGAAAACCTCAACAGGAAATGATGCAGGTACGATGCTGTATTTTGAGGGAGGCAAGTGTCAACAGGAACATAAAAGCGATGCTAGACAAGGAACAGAAATAATAGTTGGTGAGCTCTTTTATAATACACCAGCACGCTTGAAATATTTAAAATCGATTCATACAGAATTAGGTCATATTACGGATCTAATCAATCGCTATTCCCTTGCACATCCTGATATTCGGTTCCAAGTAATGCATAATGATAAAACAATATTTAAAACAGCAGGAACAGATAATAGATTGCAAGTGATTCAGCAAATATATGGCACTCAAATCGCTAAAAATATGATGCATGTTACAGAATCTTCACTTGATTTTGAAGTAGAAGCCTATTTAGCAAAACCGGAATACACGAGAGCAAATCGAAACTATATAACATTGATTGTAAATGGTAGATATATTAAAAGTAACGCATTAATTCATGCTATTATACGTGGTTATGACACGCTACTACCAATCCATCGTTATCCAATTGCAGTCATTGCCATTAAAATGGATCCAGTGCTTACAGATGTAAATGTACACCCTACGAAATTAGAAATCCGCTTCAGTAAAGAACGGTCACTTATCGATATGGTCGAAAATATGGTGAATAAGGCATTCAAATCTGTTTCACTTATTCCAGAAATGCAGGGCCCAAAAAAGGAAAAAATTCAAACTGAACAAAGTACGATGCATTTGGACCCAACATCTTATATTCCGGAATCTATATCATCACAAAATGAGGATATTACTCGAAATGAGATTCAAGATATAAAGCCAGATATTCAAAATGAAGAATTGTTTATTTCAAATCCTTCACCAGTACAGGTGCAGGAGGCAGCATTAAATAACGATTTAAGTGAACAACGTGATAAAGAAAGAGTGCCAATACTATATCCCATTGGTCAATTGCAGGGAACTTATATATTAGCGCAAAATGAACGAGGATTTTATATGATTGATCAGCATGCTGCACAGGAAAGGATTAAATATGAATTTTTCAAAAAGAAAGTAGGCGAAACAACAGAAGAATTACAACAACTATTAATGCCACTTACTTTCGAATTTACAAATGAAGAAATATTGTTCATTCAGAAACACGATTCTGAATTGCAAAATGCTGGATTATTTCTTGAACCATTTGGTGGTCAAACATATGCAGTTAAAGCACATCCTAATTGGTTTCCAAAAGGGATGGAGGAATCCGTTATCCGCGATTTGGTTAATCAAGTCATTCATGATGGAAGTATCAATATCCAGAAATTACGAGAAGAAGCAGCTATACTCATGTCATGTAAACGATCCATTAAAGCGAATCATTATTTAACACATGAAGATATGGAACGACTGCTTAATGATCTAAGAAAAACGGAAGATCCATTTACTTGTCCACATGGAAGACCAGTGATTATTCATTTTACGTATTATGAAATTGAAAAAATGTTTAAACGAATTATGTAATGTATAAAGGCATACGATCTGCATAATATAGCGGTATATCAGATACTTAAGGAGTGCAGATTATGGAACAAGCTTATACGAATCGTTCGTTAAACAGATTGCTGGCAAATTACTTAGTGCTTTCTATGAAGTTATTTCGTTATCAATACTTTGTAAAAGGAGCACATGCATATGCGCATCAACAACTTTTTTATACATTCCGAACCAATGTGGAAGAAGATATTGAAAATTTGGCAACATTTATTGCATCCAGAGACGGCAAACCTTTTGCCACAATGATTAAATGCGTGAAAGAAAGCACGTTGGAAGAAGCAACAGCAGATGATGAAGAAGAAGAGATTTTTGAACAATTAATTCATGACTTTTCATTAATGGACAATCAAATTGAAGAAATGCATAAAGATGTAGAAGACAGTGTTAAGTTTAAACTTTTTACTTTTCAACAAAAGTTATTGGAGAAACGACATCTTTGTTTAAAAATGAGAAAATAGGAGACGAACCTATTGGATAAAGTAATAGTTATTGTTGGTCCAACCGCGGTAGGTAAAACAGAACTAAGTATTAAAATTGCCCAAACCATTCCTGCTGAAATTATCAGTGGGGATTCCATGCAAATCTATCGCGGTATGGATATCGGTACGGGTAAGGTTACAAAACATGAAAAAAAGGGAATACCCCATTATATGATTGATATTAAAGATGTTGGTGAATCTTTTTCGGCTGCAGACTTTAAGGCTTTGACGGAAGAATATATTAGCGATATACAATCCAGAGGAAAAGTTCCTATCATCGTTGGTGGTACTGGCCTTTATATTGAATCTGTACTTTACGATTTTAAGTTCACAAATTTAAAACGTGATCCAGAGGTTACTACCGCACTGGAGAAAAGGTTGAAAAATGAAGGAAATGATGTATTATATAAAGAACTAATGGAGATAGATGAATTATATGCAAAGAAAGTACATCCAAATAATGCAAAACGATTAATTAGGGCTCTTGAAATCTATTTGACTAATGGCTTGACAATGAGTGATATAGAACGAAAACAAACAAAAGAGCCAAAATATGATTTTTTATTAATAGGCTTAGATATGGAACGAGAAACTTTATACAATCGAATCAATGAACGAGTGGATGACATGTTAAAGAACGGACTATTTGATGAAGTCACTAGCTTTTTTAATAAACAACTAGAAAATACGCAGGCAATGCAAGCCATTGGTTATAAAGAATTGATGCCTGTTTTAAAAGAGGAAACAACAATAGAGCAAGCAGTAGAGTTATTAAAGCGTAATTCCCGACGTTATGCCAAAAAACAACTTACTTATTTTAAAAATAAAATGGATATTAACTGGTATAATATGAATCTGGAAAACCGAAATAAAACACAACAAAAAATTATTCAAGATTGCTTATATTTTTTAAATTTACATTAAAGCTGTGGAACAAATATTGATATACATGTATCCTGGCCTTAATGATATAAAGATAGTATTTAAGGAGGAGAAAGTATGGCACAATCACCAAATATTCAAGATCACTATTTAAACCAATTAAGAAAGGAACATATATTGGTTACTGTTTTTTTAACTAATGGATTTCAACTAAGAGGTGTAGTGAAAGCTTTTGATAATTTCACTGTTTTGCTTGAAACAGAGGGGAAACAACAATTGCTTTACAAACATGCAATTTCTACTTTTGCACCTTCACGTAATGTAAAATTAGAACAAGAAAATGTATAGATTTGAAAAAGCCATCTACTAAGTTGGCTTTTTTCATACGTGGGCGCCTATCACACATTCTTACTATTCAGCGTATAGTGCATGTAGGGGTGATGTTTTGGATACGAAAATGCGCACACACAAAAATGGTACAATTAATGTTATATTACATGATAAATGGCAAACTAATGAATACAGAGATGCTGGATTACCTCAACAAAGCCATAAAGAATTACAATTTATCGAGCATGCTTTTTCTGATTTCATTGGTTTGCATGACTTCAAACATTATGTGAAAGAAATCTATGCAATGAATCTGATCCAATCTAGAAGAGAGGAGCTTGGTCTGGAAGCTTCAAGCCAGTCATTGCATATGATTTTCAAAGGAAACCCTGGTACTGGAAAAACAACCATCGCTAGAAAGCTTGCAAGTGTATTCGGTGAGCTACAAGTTTTATCCAAAGGTCATTTTATTGAAGCCGAAAGGGCAGACTTAGTTGGTGAATATATCGGTCAAACTGCACAAAAAACCCGTAAACTGATTCAAAAGGCTCTTGGTGGTGTTTTATTTATTGATGAGGCCTATGCACTTGCAAGAGGCGGTAATAAAGATTTTGGCAGGGAAGCAATTGATACGCTAGTCAAACAGATGGAGGACTATCACCAAGAATTTATTTTAATTTTGGCAGGATATCCTCGGGAAATGGATTACTTTTTGGAACTAAATCCTGGTCTACAATCACGATTCCCATTCCACATGTCCTTTGAAGACTATAGTGTTCATGAACTACTTTGTATTGCAAAGAAAATAACGTCAGATAAACAATATCACTTATCAAAAAAAGCAATTCAAAAGCTCAAAAATCATTTAATACAATTAAAAGAGGAACATATTTTACACTTCTCCAACGGGAGACATATTAGAAATTTAATAGAAGAAAGTATCCGTAAGCAATCTATGCGACTGCTAATGGAAAAACGAACAAAAATACATGATTTAATGGAAATTAAGTCAATTGATTTACAACTTAAATTAAATGAAGATCATTATATTTAATAATTTATACAGTCGAGTCAATTTCATAATAGGGTTTATTGAATGAAAATCCGAACGTTTAACAAATTAACTTCGTAAACATTCGTGTTTTGAGATCTAACTCGAATGGCTGTAACGTAAGGCGGCGACTCCTGCGGGAACAGCACGAGTCCGAAGACCCCACAACGAGCGAATTGGATAAAGGAAGGAAGGCTAAGAACGCGACGTCGTGTCGCAACGCCTTCATGACCAACGTCCTGTTGGCCCGAGGCTAAGGCCGTGCCCGCGGAAAGCGACCGCCTGTAGTGAAAGCCATTCTCAAACTTAATGTTC
>DATGUH010000179.1:0-10213 GCA_035301445.1 Pseudogracilibacillus sp.
AGGTCTTGGTGAAATGAATGACGATCAATTATGGGAAACGACAATGAATCCGGAAAGCCGGACACTTTTACAAGTTGATTTGAAAGATGCTATTGAAGCAGATGAAGTCTTTAATATCCTGATGGGTGATAATGTAAAACCAAGAAGAGACTTTATTGAGGAAAATGCTGAAAAAGTACAGAATTTGGATGTATAAAAATAACCTGTATGATTATTCTATTTTCGTTTAATAACAGTCATAGTTTTGCATAAAGTGAAGCCTTTATCATAGTTAGTTTAGAGGCGAGCAAGGTTATGGTAGTTACTGTTAGACGACTTTTTTAATAAAATTATAAATGATCAAAAAGTAAAACCTAGTTCGATTCGGGAGGTTTCGGTGAAGTGGAAGATAAACGAAAAAGTGTGGAAAAAGTAAATATAAGTGAAGAAATGCGTACATCCTTTTTGGATTACTCAATGAGTGTTATTGTCTCTCGTGCCCTTCCTGATGTAAGGGATGGTATGAAGCCAGTACACAGACGTATCTTATATGCTATGCACACATTAGGAATGCATGCAGATAAAGCATATAAAAAGTCTGCTCGTATTGTCGGTGACGTCATTGGTAAATATCACCCGCATGGGGATTCTGCTGTTTATGAAGCAATGGTAAGAATGGCGCAAGATTTCAGCCATCGTTACCTGCTAGTAGATGGTCATGGGAATTTCGGTTCTGTAGATGGAGACTCAGCAGCAGCCATGCGTTATACAGAAGCAAGAATGTCCAAATTATCGATGGAGCTATTACGTGATATCAACAAGGATACAATAGACTTTGCGGAAAACTATGACGGCTCTGAAAAAGAACCAGTTGTTTTCCCGGCTCGTTTTCCAAATTTATTGGTGAATGGTTCATCTGGGATAGCTGTAGGAATGGCAACTAACATCCCACCCCACCAACTTGGGGAAACCATTGATGCGGTGTTGGCAGTTAGTAATGATCCAGATATTACGACAGATGAATTAATGGAAAATCATATTCATGGACCTGATTTTCCGACAGCAGGTATGATTCTTGGCAGAAGTGGAATTAGAAAAGCTTATGAAACTGGAAAAGGGTCTATTACCATTCGGGCAAAAGTAGAAGTTGAAGAACATGCGAATGGTACTGCGACTGTATTAGTAACTGAATTACCTTATCAAGTAAATAAAGCAAAATTAATAGAAAAAATTGCTGAATTAGTGAGAGATAAGAGAATAGATGGGATTACAGATTTAAATGACGAATCAGATCGTAATGGTATGCGAATTGTTATGAAATTACGCCGTGATGTAAATCCGAACGTCATTTTAAATAATTTATATAAATATACTGCTTTGCAAACAACTTTTGGAATTAATTTGCTTGCACTTGTAGATGGAAAGCCAAAAGTATTAACATTAAAACAATGTCTAGAACATTATTTAAATCATCAAGTTGAGATTATTAGAAGAAGAACTCAATTTGAATTGAACAAAGCAGAAGCACGAGCTCATATTTTAGAAGGGTTACGTGTTGCACTTGATCATCTTGATGAAGTAATTACCTTGATTCGCGAATCTAAAACTGCTGAAATAGCTAAAAATGGCTTAATAGAAAAGTTTGACTTAAGCGAAAAACAAGCACAAGCAATTTTGGACATGCGTTTACAGCGATTAACCGGCTTGGAACGTGAAAAAATTGAAGAAGAGTATAATGAACTGCTTGAATTGATTAAGGAATTAAAGGCTATTTTGGCGGATGACGAAAAAGTATTACAAATTATCCGTGATGAACTTATTCAAATTAAAGAGAAATTTAATGATGAACGCCGGACAGAAATTGCGATTGGCGGAGCAGATTTCTTCGAGGATGAAGATTTAATTCCAGAAGAAAATATCATTATCACTTTGACCAATCAAGGTTATATTAAAAGACTACCTTTATCGACTTATCGTACACAAAATCGTGGCGGTCGAGGAGTTCAAGGAATGGGTACACATGAGAATGACTTTGTCGAACACCTTGTGTCTACTTCAACGCACGATACAATACTATTTTTCACTAATAAAGGAAAAGTATATCGTTTAAAAGGGTATGAAATTCCTGAGTTTGGTCGAACAGCTAAAGGTTTACCGATTATTAATTTACTACAAATAGAAAAAGATGAGTGGATTAATACAGTTATCTCTGTAAATGAATTTACGGAAGATCATTATCTGTTTTTCACGACTAAACAAGGTTTATCAAAAAGGGTCAATCTCCCCCACTTTAAAAATATTAGACGTGGTGGCCTGATAGCTATTCGTTTGAATGAAGATGATGAATTGATAGCTGTACGTAATACAGATGGTGATAAAGATATTGGAATCGCAACGAAACATGGTTACTTTATACGTTTTGATGAAAATGTCGTACGTACAATGGGACGAAATGCAGCTGGTGTTAAAGGAATTAGTTTACGTGAAAATGATGAAGTTGTTTCTATGCAAATCATTGAACCAGATACGTACTTGTTGCACATAACGAATAAAGGAATTGGAAAACGAACCAAAGAAAATGAATATCGTAAAACAAACCGTGGTGGTAAAGGTTATTTTGTCTGTAAACTGACAGAAGAAACTGGCCATGTTGCAGCTGTTGAAGTTGTTGAAGGCACGGAAGATATGATGCTTATGACGATTCATGGAGTTCTAATCCGAATTCCTGTTGATGGAATTTCTATCACTGGAAGAAATACACAAGGTGTACGTTTAATTAGACTACAAGACGATGAAGAAGTAGCCACTGTTACACAAGTTGTAGAAGATGACCCTGAAGTGACAGAAGATCTAGAATCAGAAGATACAGAGGATTCAGCGGAAACAGAAGAAACAAATGATCAGGATCAAGAAGACAATGATCCATCTTAATCACAATATCGATAAATCATAAAGGAAATTGCAAGCAGCTTGACACTAGAAACAAACCATTTAAAAGAAAATATCGTATAACATGAGGGTGTTTCCAGTAAATATACCGTGTGATTATCATTTTAAATAAGGTGTTAAGTTTCTAGTGCGCAAGTTGCCCTTTTATCAAGGGATTTAAATGATGAATAAATAATTAAATAAAAAACTTTGCCTATGAATATACGCTTATTGTAGAATGTTATAAAATGATACTTAAATAAGTCCATTTCATAAGTGGGTTTTCTTGAACAGATGTCGCCTTCTGAGCTGTGATGGGTTTAAAGTGTCCACCTGCATTGAAAGCTATTTTTAAGCAGATTTTAATGTTCGGATTTTACATCATGTTATTGACTTATGAAATTTATTTAAAGCTGATCATTTGTTACAAAATGTTCATTTATTGATAGCCAAAAAAGGTGTACAATTAGATACAACTTTACATTTATTTTGGTGAAGCAATTAAATGCTGCAATAAGGAAAGGATAAGATATACTACATTAAAACAAGGAGGAAAAAAAGTGGACAAATTCGCAAAAGAAGGATTAACTTTTGATGATGTATTATTAATTCCTGCAAAATCAGAAGTACTTCCTAAAGATGTACAGTTTCATACAGAACTGTCCCCTGCCGTTAAGCTGAATACACCTTTTATCAGTGCTGGTATGGACACAGTTACTGAAGCAGATATGGCAATTGCAATGGCTCGCCAAGGCGGATTGGGAGTTATTCATAAAAATATGTCACCAGAAGAACAAGCAGAACAAGTAGATCTGGTGAAACGATCAGAAAGTGGTGTTATTTCAAATCCATTTTTCCTCACACCGGAACACCAAGTATACGATGCAGAACATTTAATGGGTAAATTCAAAATTTCTGGTGTACCAATTGTCAATAATGTAGATGATCAAAAATTAGTAGGTATTTTGACAAACCGTGATTTAAGGTTTATAGAAAACTATTCGATTGTGATTAAAGATGTAATGACAAGTGAGAACTTAATTACAGGAAAAGTTGGTACCACACTTGAAGAAGCACAGAAGGTATTACAGAAATATAAAATCGAAAAGTTACCATTGGTAGACGATGATAATGTATTACGTGGTTTAATTACAATTAAAGATATTGAAAAAGTAACAGAATATCCGTTTTCTTCAAAAGATGAACATGGTCGTCTTTTAGTGGGAGCAGCTGTTGGTGTAACTAACGAAGCGATACATCGAATTGAGAAATTGGTGGAAGCACATGTAGATGTGATTGTTATTGATACAGCTCACGGACATTCTGCAGGCGTACTGAAACAAGTAAGAAAAGTTAGAGATTTATATCCTGATTTAGATATTGTTGCAGGGAACGTAGCAACTGCAGAAGCGACCAAAGATTTGATTGAAGCTGGAGCCAATATTGTCAAAGTTGGAATTGGACCAGGATCAATTTGTACAACTCGTGTTATTGCAGGAATAGGTGTACCACAAATTACTGCTATTTATGACTGTTCTAAAGAGGCTAAAAAGCATGGTGTCCCTATTATAGCAGATGGCGGTATTAAATTTTCAGGTGATATTGTCAAAGCCCTTGCAGCAGGTGCTCATGCAGTAATGCTTGGAAGTCTATTTGCAGGTGTTGCCGAAAGTCCAGGAGAAATGGAACTTTATCAAGGAAGACAATATAAGGTTTATCGAGGAATGGGCTCTATGAATGCAATGAAATCAGGATCTAAAGATCGCTATTTCCAAGAGTCAGCAGACGAGAAGAAATTGGTTCCTGAAGGTATAGAAGGAAGAGTGGCTTATAAAGGTACTCTAGCCGACACGGTACATCAATTGAATGGTGGTTTACGTGCTGGTATGGGATATTGTGGAACAAAGGATCTTGAAGCTTTACGAGAAGATTCACAATTTATTAGAATCACAAATGCAGGGTTGCGAGAAAGCCATCCACATGAGGTTCAAATAACAAAAGAAGCACCAAATTATTCAATAAGCGATTAAAAAAAATTGTTCATACAATTTTATAAGTTGTATGTTTAGATTTAATTTCGGAGGTTAAAGAAAGTGATTAGTAAATTAAAATATACCAGCCTATTCGTTATAATGTCTATAGCATTATTGGTTTTTGTAGGACAGCCAAATATAACGGAGGCAAAATCATTTGAAACAAAAGCAAAAACAGCAATACTTGTGGATGCAGATTCCGGGAAAATTCTTTATGCAAAAGATGAGAACGAGGCTCTACCTCCAGCCAGTATGACAAAAATGATGACTGAATATCTTGTTTTGGAACAAATCGATAAAGGTGAAATTGATTGGGATTCAAAAGTTCAAATAGGCGATTATCCTTACGAACTTTCTGGCAACGATGATTTTTCCGGTGTTGGTTTAAGACAAAATGTGGATTATACAGTCGAACAATTATATGAAGCAATGGCGATAAACTCAGATAATGCAACAACTGCAGCTCTTGCCGAATTTATTGCGGATTCTGAAGGTGAATTCGTTAAGATGATGAATGATAAAGCGGAAGAGCTCGGTATGACAGAATCTAAGTTTGTTAATGCTTCCGGTTTGGATAATGAATCTTTAGATGGAAATCATCCAGAAGGAACAGAAGCAGATGATACGAATTTAATGTCTGCTAAGGATGCTGCAATACTTGCTTATAATCTTATTACCGATTATCCAGAATCATTGGAAATCTCAAGTATTCCTAGCACAGATTTTGATGGTCAAGAAATTCGGAATTGGAACTATATGCTTAAGCACGATACAGATTATTTAAAAGATTTTTATTATGAAGGTTTAGATGGACTTAAAACTGGTAACACGGATCTCGCTGGTTTTACCTTTACCGGAACTGCTGAAAGAGATGGACACCGTTTAATTTCCGTAGTGATGAAAACAGATAGTGTTGAAGAACGTTTTAAAGAAACAGCTAAATTGTTAGATTATGGATTTGATGAATTTGGCGAAAAAGAACTATTCCCTGCTGGTTATGATGAATTTGAGGGCAACACGCTTCCTGTTGATAAAGGGAAAGAAGACAATGTTTCTCTTGAGTTAGCAGATGACTTGACGATGACCACAGAGGAAGGAACAGAAGATAAATATAATATACAAGTCAATGTTGATGAATCATTGTTGAATGATGATGGTGAGTTAAGTGCACCAATCAAAAAAGGTACTAAAATTGGAACAGTAGAACTAACAATGGAAGATGGAGAAGACTTTGGCTATATTTTTGATAACGATGATGAACAAGGTGCAGCGGAGATTGTTGCTTCAGAAGATGTGGATAAGAAAAATTGGTTTAGCCTAATGTTAGGTGCAATTGGACAATTTTTCACTAATTTATATGATAAATTTATGGGGCTGTTTTAATCTACGAGGAGTGAAGAGATGATCAATTTTAAACGAGGCGGCGTTATTATGGATGTTGTGAATGCCGAACAAGCACGTGTAGCAGAAAATGCTGGAGCTGTGGCTGTAATGGCTCTTGAAAGGGTCCCTTCAGATATTCGTAAAGAAGGTGGCGTAGCTAGAATGGCAGATCCTGCAATTACAGAGGAGGTTAAAAATGCCGTATCTATCCCTGTAATGGCAAAAGGAAGAATTGGACATATAACAGAGGCACGTGTACTTGAAGCGCTAGGTGCTGATTTTATTGATGAATCAGAGGTACTTACTCCTGCTGATGACGTGTTTCACATTCAAAAGTCTGATTTTGACGTTCCATTTGTATGTGGTTGCCGCGATATTGGTGAAGCAGCTCGTCGTATTGGCGAAGGTGCAAAGATGCTTCGAACAAAAGGAGAACCTGGAACAGGAAATATTGTTGAGGCAGTAAGACATCTACGTCAAATAAATGCTGAGATTAAACAATTGGTTGCAATGAGTGCAGACGAAGTAATGGTATTTGCACGTGATCATCAAGCACCTTTTGATGTTTTGATGGATATTCGTGATAAAGGTCGCTTACCTGTTATTAATTATGCTGCCGGTGGTGTAGCAACCCCAGCAGATGCTGCACTGATGATGGAGTTAGGTGCAGATGGTGTATTTGTCGGTTCTGGTATTTTTAAATCCAACGAACCAGAAAAATTCGCAAAAGCGATTGTACAAGCAACAGAGAATTATCAAGATTTTAAATTAATTGCTGAACTTTCCAAAGGTCTTGGTACTGCAATGAAAGGTCTTGAAATGAGCACAATTACAGGCCCAGATCGTATGGCTGAAAGAAGTAATTAATATAAAAAAGTATTGATGGGACTAGTAGTCAAGTGACTTTTTAAAAGAGAGTCGGTGGTTAGTGAAAACCGATAAAAATTACTGATGAATCCATCCCTGAACTGATTTATAAAATAAATCCGGATTGACTTCGTTATCATCTTATAAAGCTGGAAGGTATATACCTTCAATTTGGGTGGCAACGCGGGAAGTAAAACTCTCGTCCCTATTCTTTTTAGGGATGAGAGTTTTTTGTTTATATAAATTTAAAAACAATTGATATTAAACATTATGTTTATTGAGGAGGAATTAACGATGTTGGATCGAAAATGGTTACGAAATAATTTTTCTAAAATAAAATCAAGATTGGAAAAGCGTGGTGAAGATCTTTCAGCGCTTAAAGGTTTTGGAGATTTAGACGAGAGAAGAAGGAAAATTATCACTAAAGTGGAGGAATTAAAAGCAAAAAGAAATGAAGTGAGCAAACAAATTTCACTTATTAAAAAAGAGAAAAAAGATGCTTCTCAGGCAATTTCAGATATGCAAGAAGTTGGTAAGGAAATAAAACAGCTTGATACAGAATTAGATGATGTTGAAGAAAAGCTTGATCATATCATGTTGTCCATTCCAAACGTTCCACATGAAAGTGTGCCTATTGGAGAAGACGAGGATGATAATGTAGAAGTCCGTCAAATAGGTGATATTCCAAATTTTGACTATGATATTCAACCACATTGGGATATTGCAACAAATTTAGATATTATTGATTTTGAACGTGCAGCAAAAGTAGCTGGAAGTCGGTTTGCTTTTTACAAGGGGCTTGGTGCTAGACTTGAGCGCGCACTTATGGCATTTATGATGGATTTGCATGCAGATGAACATCATTATACAGAAATGATTCCACCGTATATGGTGAATCGAATGAGTATGACTGGTACAGGCCAATTACCTAAATTTGAAGAAGATGCATTTCATGTAGATGATGATTGGGATTACTTTTTGATACCGACAGCAGAAGTACCTGTGACAAATTACCATCGGGATGAAATATTAAATAAAGACGATTTACCAAAAAAATATGTAGCTTATAGTGCATGTTTCCGTTCCGAAGCTGGTTCTGCAGGTAGAGATACACGTGGGCTTATTCGACAACACCAGTTTAATAAAGTAGAACTTGTCCAATTTGTGGAACCTGAGAAATCTTATGATGCATTAGAAGAACTAACTGGACAAGCAGAAAAAGTATTGCAATTACTTGAGCTACCTTATCGTGTAATGAGTATGTGTACTGGTGATCTTGGTTTTACCGCTGCCAAAAAGTACGATATTGAAGTATGGATTCCTACACAAGAAACATACCGAGAAATATCTTCTTGCTCTAATTTTGAAGATTTTCAAGCACGTCGCGCAGGCATTCGTTACCGTAATGAAGAAGGAAAACCTGCCCATGTTCATACATTAAATGGTTCCGGACTTGCTATTGGGAGAACGATAACAGCTATTTTGGAAAATAATCAACAAGAAGATGGATCTGTAGTTATTCCTAAAGTATTGCAACCGTACATGGGTGGCGTAGAAGTGATTAAAAAATAATCTTTGAAAGGGGTTGAGGGTATGATTGCCCTCCCCCTTTTTATTTATTATGGATGGTCATATTATTGGATGATATGAAGATGAAATGAGTAAGTTTGTGACATTGTTAGATAAAAAGTAAAAGACATTTTTATGAATACAGGCTAATCGTTACAATCGTGAGTGGATGTAGGTTGAGATTGTAATGAATACAGGCTAATCGTTACAGTCGTGAGTAGATGAAGATTGAGATTGTAATGAATACAGACTAATGGTCCCCTGTGTTGGTAAAAATCCGCTGCGTAAGTAATGAATATGATCTATTTATTCCCTGCATCGCTAGTAACCCCTGAATAGGTAACGAATAAAAGCTATTCATTTCCTTTATCGCTCTTAATCCCCTATGCAGGTAACGAATAAAATCTAATCATTCCCTTCCCCCTCGTAATTATGTCTGAGGAGGTAACGAATAAGTCCACCTCTTATCATAATCAAATGACTTAAAAATCAGTGAGGTCTTCACAAATCAGATTAATGCTATTCAAATGGATGATTTCAACACTTTTAAACAATAGTACAAAAATATTAATATTTTTGTTGACACTATTAAATAAATCGAGTACAATAATTTATGTTGTTCGCTCGAGCAACAAAACAATCGATTAACAATGAAATTATTTATTTTTTGGAGGAATACCCAAGTCTGGTTGAAGGGGTCGGTCTTGAAAACCGAAAGGGGTGTCAAAGCCCGCGGGGGTTCGAATCCCTCTTCCTCCTTCCAAGAGAAAAACCTTAAGGAAATTAAATCCTTAAGGTTTTTTCATGCTTCTTGATTAAAAATGTACTTCTCTTCTCCTTTATGGTGGAGTCCATTGATAATAATAAGTGAAGTAAATTCATAAATCATTCCTTGTGTGACCTTATTATCTTGATCAAGAGACTCCTTGATGGACGCGGCAATTTGTCGAAATAAATCGTGATCACGCATCATCATATGAATACCCTTTTGGTCTGTTTCATCCTTTTGTAATAAATCTGGAAATAATCCTTCATCTTCTGTATCTGCATGTGCGATGATTTTTTCTTCCCAATGTTTTAATAGCATTCTAGCTGTTTGTAATGCATCTTTATCTTCACCCGCATGGTAAAGTTGAATCATATCTGCAGTTAATGATTTTGCTTCATCTTGGGCTCCCTCGTGTATGGCACGATGAGAAGTCAATTGTCTAAGTGCTGGTCCTGCTTTCATTAGAAGTCCTCCCTGTATGTATCAATCATTTTCTTCTATTATATCATAAAATCTGTATAAAATTTTCTTCTGAAGTTCCTATACGGGTGTGTCAATAATTTTGTGTAAATGACCCTGTTCTGTAGAACGACTAGCCGATAAGTAAATTCAGAAAAATTCTCTTTTTGTATAAAATGCTCTGAGCCACAGCGACAGCTGCTTGTCCTTGACCATGTTGCCTCTT
>DATGUH010000180.1:0-15124 GCA_035301445.1 Pseudogracilibacillus sp.
TTTTATTTTACCAGAAGGTGCTCTTTTTGTTTACTAATTATTAGCAGAATAATCAATTTTTTTAAATCCAAAGCAAAAAAGGAATCCAGTATGTACTGAATTCCTTTTTCGCTATTTAGCTGAGTTTTGTCCCAGCCTCTTTTTAATTTAGCTAGTTATAGCCCTTTTACTTAAAAGAGCATCATAGCTCTTCTAATAATTTAAGTTCATGATTAATAAGTTACCTTTGACCACTCCACCTCTTCATTGGAAGAAGACTTGACCCCCTGTAATGATTCCCCTTTTTCAGATACAATCAAGTTAAGATATAATCCATAATAATTATATAGCTCTCCAACGTCTGCATTCGTTTCGTGAAATCTCTTAGCCTTCATTTCTACATTATCAGATATTTTTTTCGCACAAGATTCACCAATTTCTTTTTGTTCCTCTTCTAGTACAGCATTTTCTGTTACTAAAACACATTGGACCCTGTTCTCATCTAATTCTATAGATGCATTGATCACTCGACGATCTTCTGATATTTCTTCACTAACTTGATCTAGCACTTGTTGTTCAATTTTTGGCATATATTCAGAATAATTAACAGTACCAACAATCATAACAATGTAAAAGAGTAGTAATGCAGCCCATTTCCAGCGATGGGAAATATTTAAGTTACGAAACAATACATATGCAAGCAACAGAATTACTAGACTTATACTATAAAGCCATGATTGAAACGTATATTGTATCAATACTATGAAACTTATAAAAAGAATAGTATATGACCATTTTGCAGGCACAAATCGAAAGTCTAAATATAATATAGCAATGATTGCAATTATTATAAAAATACCTTTAATACCTGTATCAATGTAAAATGAAACTAAAACCGCAAAAACAAGTAATCCTAAAGAGCCAAATAAAGATATCTTAGTCATGTTCACTACCATCAAACTCCTTTTGCCATTTAGTTAATGATTTGCAAAAATCTATTAGGGGTAGTGAAAGCTTTTTTATCCATATGAAACATATCTTATACTTAGTCCATTACCTGATCAGTTAAACAGCTACTTACTATTTTTCAAAGCTTTCGACTAATAAAGATAGTTCTTCCCAACGTTCCATTTTCTCTAACAATGTCTCTTCTAATTCTTGTTGTTCTTCATATAATTTCTGGACTTTTTCAAAATCACTGCCCTGTTCATTAATTTCTTTTTTAAGCTTATCAATCTGTTCCTCAAGTGCCATGATGTCATCTTCAATCGTGTTCCATTCTTGTTGTTCATGATAAGATAACTTCTTCTTTGTTTTTGGAGGTTCCGATTTTGGTTCTTTAGCTACTTCACGAGTAGTAATTGGTTTTTCAACTGCTTCTCTTTCCAAATAGGCACTATAATTGCCGTAAAAGTGTTCAATTCCTTCCATATTACCAAAGATAAGCAACTCATCTGTCACGACATCTAAAAAGTAACGATCGTGTGAAACTGTAATAACAACACCAGGGAATGTATTTAAATATTCTTCTAAAATACTCAATGTTTCTATGTCTAAATCATTAGTAGGTTCATCGAGCATAATGACATTTGGCGCGGTCATCAATACTTTCAGCAAATAAAGACGCCGTTTTTCACCGCCTGAAAGTCTTCCAATTTTCTCCCATTGTTTCGGACGGGGGAATAAAAATTGTTCTAACATTTGTTCAGCAGTGATTATATCTCCATCCTTTGTTATCACATCTTGCGCCGTTTCTTTGATATACTCAATAACGCGCTGATCATCATCAATTTCTGCTTCACCTTGTGTATAATAGGCAATTTTCACCGTCTCCCCAATGCTTACTTCACCTTGATCAGGGTTCATTCTTCCTGCCATTATATTCATTAACGTTGTTTTGCCTGTGCCATTAGGGCCTATAATTCCGATGCGATCTCCAGGTTTAATCAATAAACTGAAATCCTGAAATAATGTATGACTTTCAAATGATTTTTCCACTGCCTCCAGCTCAATAACTTGCTTACCGAGACGAGAACTGCCAACTTGAAAAGCTACTTGTTTTTGTTCAGTATGAAAGGTCTTCTCTTTCATATCATCGATTCTTTCAATACGTGCTTTTTGTTTGGTCGATCTTGCCCTCGCCCCACGCTTGAGCCAGGCTAGTTCTTGTCGCAACGTATTTTTATGTTTTGCCTCTTCTTGCCTTTCCATCTCTAGTCGTTCTACTTTCTTTGCTAAAAAGGTTTCATAATTACCTTCATATTCGTACAACGTACCAAGATCTAGTTCAATCATCCGATTAGTAACTCGATTTAAAAAATACCGGTCATGGGTGACAAATAATAGTGCTCCTTCATAAGCAGATAAATATTGTTCAAGCCAGATAATAGCTGAATGATCGAGATGGTTTGTTGGTTCATCCAAAATTAATAAATCAACAGGCTGAATACACACTTTGGCAATAGCTACACGCTTTTTCTGACCGCCGGACAAACTAGTAACTTTTTCTTCAAATTGTGTAATACCTAGTTTTGTCAAAATCGTTTTAGCTTGTGCATTTGCTTCCCACGCTTCTTCTTTATCCATTTCCTGCTGTACATTTAGCAATTTTTCTTGGATTTGTTCACTTTGCGGATTTTTTTCCAGCTTGCTTAACACTTTTTCATAAGCCCGCATTACTTTCATTTTAGGGGCTTCTCCCGCAAAAATATATTCCAAAACCGTTTCATCTGTGTCAAAGTCCGGGTTTTGTTTTAAATACGCAATTCGATAACCTTTAGGATAGTGAATTACACCACTGTCTGGCTTTTCCACTCCAGCAATCACTTGAAGCAGTGTAGACTTTCCAGTTCCATTAACTCCAACTAACCCGATTCTTGCATCTTCAGTGATAGTCAAATTAAGGTTTTTAAATAATTGTTTTTCGCCATACGATTTTTCGATATTATCTATCATCAACATATTAAAGATGCTCCATCCTTATCACTTCATTCAAATAAAAATATTCCAATTGATCCACACTTATTCCTTTATTTGCTGAATCACATTACGTACTTCGGCAAAGTTAGCTCGCCCTATATTTTCCATCCATGCAAAAAAAGCATCGACTTCGTACAAAAACGTTTTATGTTTTTCTGCTGTAAACTCTGGTAATTCCTTATACTCGCTTATTAACATTGCTTTCCAAAACGAAACTGCTTCCGCTTGCCAGTCATCTATATTACTTGTTTCTAAAAGTGCACGAAAGTCGTATAATGCTGCCGTCGTTTGGATTGCTTCTTCTTCTGTTTGTGTACTCGTTCTTTCTTTATAGTAGCGCAATAAATCTGCCGTATAAAAATGGTTCGCTGTATGAGGCTTAAATCCGATTGCTTCTAAAAATGGAATATCCGCCTCAAAAATCTGATTTGTATTTGATGCTACTTCAACAGGTTCATACATTGACTTTCTATGAGAACCTCCTGTAACAAATGGAGATAATGGAAGGCTCACTTCTCGTCGTAAGGTGTTAAAATCAGCCGTTACTTCCGCTTCTTCAAATTGCTGTTGCACTTGGCGAAACACATTATACTCTAAGTTTTCCAACCATTTGAGCGCATCTGATTCACGTCCTTGAGAGACGAGTTCACGAAGCGATAAATTATCATACATTGGAATAGGTTCGTCCACTTCTTTAAGCAAGTCATTTTGTGCATAAAAAGCAAAATGTTCTGGCACCATCTCATCCAAAACAACAAGCACACTGTTCGGACGTGCCATAGAATCTCCAATGACCTTTTTCTCTTCTTTTTCCAATGTTAACACGTCACCTAGTGATTCCAGACGATGTTTCATCGCTTGTTGATATTTTGCTTCAATCCCTACAAAAATTAATGTATTTTCTTGCAAGAAAAGTGTGCCATATGCATCCGCAAGTTGTACATTTCCAGGGCAAGCATTATCTGTATAGACACGCCAGTTACCAGCCCAAGTAAATTCCTGTTTTTCTACTTCCCAAGCTTCTACTTTGATATCTTCCTGACTACGTAAAAACTCACTTACGATTACCGGATTGTTTAAAGAATACGTTAGTGAATACTCTGCAACTTCCGATATTCCTTTATGAACAGAAATTGGTTCTAAAAGAGAGGCAATTAATTCTGGGAAATGAGCCTCGATCACTTCTTCAGTTGATAAATTTTCTTCCTTTTTTAATGTCTCCAATGTTTCTAGCGCATTTTCCAAATTATAAGGTGAGACATTATAACGAAGTCCATTAAAATAATATAATCCATTAAAAGGTTCCAAAAAGGCCAATGTACAAATCCAAGGATAAAAATAGATAAGATTCTCTTCATCATTGGAAACAGGGAAATTTTCTCCTGTTAATACATCTTTAAAAATAGCTGTTTCTTCTGTCTCATCCACAGCTTTTAAAAAACGGATACGCATATCCATCCAATTTTTTGTCATTGACAATTCTTCAGGTGTAAGTTTTCCTTTGTTATCTTCGTAAAACCATTCAATTCCACGCAAACCATTGTCAAAACGATAAAAAAAGTACAGCCAAAAAGTAAAATAACTTTCTTCAATATCTTTATCTATTCTTTTTTCTGTGCGCTCATGAAATGTATTTTTCAACGCATTATATTGCTTGATTGGCACTTGTTGCACGAGATAATCGCCAACCTTTTCAACGAGATCCTGTTTTGATTCATAAAAACGCTCCCGTTGTTGTAATATCACTTGTTTTTTGTTTTCACTTTTTAAACAACAATTTTTATACTTTTTACCACTACCACATGGGCATGAATCATTTCTTCCAATTGACATCTAACTTACCCCCTCAAATAATCTTCCTGTTTATTCTTTTTTAAATCTCTTATCAAGAAAAGTTAACAAAGCTTCATAATTTTCTACTGATTGCGGTAGACTGAGTTTAAATTGATATTGATGTCGTAATTCAGCTTCTTCAACCGGGAAAAAGGTTGATGTGACTGGTACTTGTTCATTTTCTAACTGCTCAACCAATTCCTCTGCATGATCTTGAAAAGAAACAGTATTTCCATCTGTGATGTAAACGGGAGGGTAACTACTCGTTACATTATCAATGATATTGGCATCATTTACTTTGTTTGATCCCTTCCAATTCTCCAAACCGAAATAGGCCTGCGCTGATTCGTCAAAAATAACATTCGCTTTTTCGTTTTCGTTTTCATCATATTGGTTAATATCGAGTAAAGCTGAGAAAAAGATAACTGCATCAATGGTTTCTGGATCTTTAACAACTGGCTCTATACCAATTTTTTCTGCATATTCAGGGTTTACTTGGACATTCGTAAATTGGCCCATAATTTGCCCACCTGCAGAATCTCCACCAAAGGCTACATGATCCAGGTCCACATCGAAGTAATCCTTATTTGCTGCCATATATAAATATGCGTCCCCAACTTGAAGAACAGGAACAGGATATTCATAGTCCGGCGCTAAACTGTAATTCATGTTAACTACTACATATCCTTGACTTGCAAGCATTGTACTGTAATCAGCTACACTTTTTTTATCGCCAGCAATAAATGCACCGCCATGTGCCCAAAAAATAGTTGGTTTTGGCGTTCCATAATTCTCTTTAGGCATGTACACATCCATTTTACTATTACCATATTTTTTATTATATGTTATATCTTTTTTGACAACTACTTGTTCCTCTAATTCATCAAAACCATCTATTCTTTCTAAATCCATTGCATCACTTATATCGGCTGATTTTTTTGGCTTGTTCATTATTTGCCAAATTATAACCGCACTTCCTACCAATAGAATTGTTATACTTATCCAAATAATCTTCTTTCTCATGACTCATCACACTTCCAATTAAAAAACTTTGCATTGAATTTGATTTATAATTTTCCTTAACCATACAGTACTGATAAGCAGTTATTTCTCGTACATTTTATTAAAATAGCTTTTTGATTGACTTGAATAAATTAAAGGATGTTTTGCGATACACTTTATTATAGACATGTTTTTTCGGATCTCGAACCCACCCATATCCTTTAGGCATCTTGAGTCCGGCTCTATGTACAACTTGTCTTTTTACACTTGTTCTTGCTTTCGCTCTATTTTTTAGACTTGGTTTCCTCATACCGAACTTCATTAGAATCACCTCTTAAATAGGATATATGTATTAAATTCGTTTCCTTAAACATATCATGTCAGGCGGTGTTATGAAAGCAAGATTACTTCCTAACTTGCAGATTTATTGAAAAAAGAGGATAATATGCGCTAAAGAAAGAAAGATTTTAAATAGAAAGGGGCTTCAGAATGAAAACACTATGGTACGGTGGTTCTATTTATACAATGATCATGGAAAATGACACAGTAGAAGCAGTATTAACTGAAGATGATCAAATCATAGCGACTGGTACTATTTCTGAGCTAAAACCATCTGCAGATAATTTCATAAACTTGCATGGAGCGGCAATGTACCCTGGGTTTGTCGACAGCCATTTACATATGATGCATGTTGGAAACAAACTAGCTATGCTTGACTTGTCCGAGGCAACCTCTGCTGAAGAAATGTTACAATTAATTGAAAATTCTGCTCAAAATTTACCTAAGGATGCTTGGTTGTTTGCAGATGGATGGGATGAAAATAATTTTTCTGACCAAAGAATTCCTACCATTAATGAATTAGATCAAATTCATCAAGGTCCTATTCATTTACTACGCGTTTGTCACCATGTTTCATTAAATAATTCCAGCGCACTGCGTTTTGGAAACATTACATCAGAAACCCCTTCCCCTGCTGGTGGTAAAATTGGTCAAGATAAGGACGGGAATTTAAATGGACTTTTATTCGAACGAGCAACAGAACTTATTTCAGATCGATTACCGAAAGAAGGTCAAGCATACCGTGAAAATCTGACAAAGTTATTAGATCGTGCAATAGATGAATTGCTAGCTGCTGGACTTACCGGAGGGCATACCGAAGACATGCATTATTATGGCCCATATACAAACCCACTTAACGCATTTCATGAAACAATTGGTAAAAGGCACCATTTCCGGGCACATATATTGCGACATCATGAAGTTTTTACCGAAATGATGGCCAACCATGCGACATTTGATCAACCATTCATCGAAGCAGGTGCTATGAAGATTTTTGCGGATGGTGCATTTGGTGGTTCAACAGCTGCCCTATCACAATCTTATACAGATGACCCGAATAATAAAGGTATATTAATTCATACAGATAAGGAAATGGAGAATTTAGTAAAGCTCGCCCGCAGTCATCATGAAGCCGTTGCCGTTCATATGATTGGAGATGCCGCTGTTGACCAAGTATTAAACGCAGTTGAAAAATATCCAGCACCTGCCGGTAAAAGAGATCGATTTATTCATGCAAGTGTTCTGAGAGAAAGTCAAATCGAAAGAATCGCAAAACTTCCGATTGTTATTGACGCACAGCCTGCTTTCGTTACTTCTGACTTCCCGTGGTTAACAAACCGACTCGGCAAGACCCGCGCAAAACTAGCTTATCCATGGCGAACACTTTTAGATAATGATGTACTATGTGCAGCAGGAACAGATGCACCGATTGAAAATGTTGATCCATTAGAAACGATTTATGCTGCAGTAACCCGCAAAAATGAAAATACAAAAGACAGCTATTTTCCTGAACAAAACATATCCAGATTTGAAGCTATACAGATGTACACAATTGGTAGTGCTTACGCAGCTAATCAAGAAAATAAACGTGGATTAATTAAACCAGGTTATGATGCTGACTTTTCTATATTTGATGTTGATTTATTTGCAAAGACACCAGAAGATATGTTGCATGCAAAAGCCATCAAAACAGTCGTCGCTGGAAGAGTGGTTTACGAGGCTTAATACGAACTGGAGGAATTCGCATGGATTTACTTGTTCAATATAAATGGGGCATTTTTATTACTTTAGAAGTGTTGTCCATTGTATCATTGCTCGTTTTTTGCGGTGTACGTTACTTTTTAGATAAACGAAAATTAAGCAATCTTTTCATATTCTTGTTTTTATTTTTTTTATTTTTGGAAGCACTGCTCGCATTATTAATTTTCCAGTGGACTGGTGAAGTATCTACCATCCAAATTGTGATTGCAGTATTTCTTTTATATGCATGTACATTTGGAATAGCTGATTTTAAAAAACTTGATCGCTGGATGCGGGAAAAAATCGGTAAAATACGTGGCATTAGATTATTGACAGATGATGATTATCGTATAATTACACGTAATAGAGACCCAAAATACTTGGCCAAAAAATATAGATGGAGTTCCACCATTCATTTAATTGTATTTATCATTGTACAGTATATTTTTTGGTCTATGGGTACTACTGATATACATGAAATGATCAGCTACTTAAAAGACCTCTCCTGGTTTGAAACTGGTCATTATGAAGATTCTCCATATCCTAATGAGGCTATTTATGCAGTTGGTATGATTTGGACAGTTATTTTCGTAGTTGATTTCATTTGGTCTTGGTCGTATACCATTTTACCAGCGAAAAGAAAAGATGATTGAAGAATGCGTAGCAATTATCATTTAAAATGCATGATACAGCCCTTGGTGTGGGTTCATGTCTTCATCAAAATTTAAGATTATGAAATGCACATCTTCAACATTTTCAAAAAATTTATTAAAAACCGCCCGCTTTAGGCAAATGCTCTTGCCGATAGCGGGCAGTTTAATGACGTCATTTATTTTTAATCAAAGGCTATATCAAGTTTGCCAATTCGTTCAGCAGCTTCCTGCAACCGCTCTTCCGTATCAAGCAAACCCATTCGTACATATCCTTCACCTAATGTACCAAATCCACTTCCATCTGCAACAATGACATGTGCTTTTTCCAGAAGTAGTTCAGCAAATTCGCTTGATGTATATTGTTTAGGCACTTTAAACCAAGCAAAAAATGTTCCTTTAGGTGCTTTAACATCCCAACCGATATCTCGTAAACTATTAACAAATACGTTACGTCTTTTTTCGTATGTTGCCACAAGTTCTTGAATAAAATGATCTACTGAACCAGAAAGTGCCTCTGTTGCGGCTTCTTGAATGGCGCCATACAAACTAGTAAACAAATGGTTTTGCAGTAGATTTATTTTTTGGATAACAGATGCATTGCCGACCGCAAAAGCCACTCGCCAACCAGCCATATTGAAAGTTTTCGACATCGTGTACAACTCAATACCAATGTCCTTTGCACCAGGAGTAGATAAGAAGCTCGGTTGTTTAACACCATCAAAACCCATTGCCCCATATGCAAAATCATGTACAACAAAAACATTATGCTTTTTAGCAACCTCTACCGTTTCTTCAAAAAAATCTTCTGAAGCGACTGCTGCTGTTGGGTTATTCGGATAATTTAAAAACATCATCTTCGCCCGATCCAACACTTCCTCGTCCAACTTCGTATAATCAGGCAAAAATTCATTCTCCTCTAACAATGGCATGAATGAAGGATCTGCATTTACAAATGAGACTCCTGATAAATAGTCGGGATAACCCGGATTTGGTAGCAATACAGTATCATGTGGATTAAGCATACATTGACACACTTCAAACAAACCGATTTTGGAACCTATCATCACTGCAACTTCTGTATCCGGGTCTAGATCTACATCATATTCCCGCTTATAAAAATCCGCTACAGCTTCGCGAAAATAATCATGTCCTCCAAATGGCGGATACTGGTCATTGACAGGTTTTTGAGCTGCCTGTTGCAACTTCTCTACAACTTGATTATCAATTGGTAAGTCCGGATTACCTTGTCCGAGATTAATTACATTATGCCCATCAGCCTCAAGTTTAGCTACTCGTTTCGTTAAATTGGCAAAGAACTGATCCGGCAGCCTTTTTACTGCTTCAGAACTTTCAAACTCCCATTGCATATATATTTCCTCCTAAAATCTTCACAAATGAAAATTACTTCATATTCATTTACAACATTTTAGTTAATCATTACAAAAACACTAAAATGTCTTATCATCCTTTATTCGCTAATTTCTTATATAAATGTTTTTATCAAAATCATTTTACTCTCTATGGATCTATTAAATCGACAATGCCTGTTGACAATGGTGGGAAATAGATAATGATCAACAAGGCTGCGATCATTGTCAATAAAATAGGGATCATTGCTTTTGCAATAGATTCGAACGGAACCTTTCCAACGGTAGATGCAACAAATAAATTGACACCCAACGGCGGCGTGACAAATCCTATAGCTAGGTTCATAACAAGAATAACCCCAAAATGGACGGGATCAATTCCAATAGAAGTCACAACCGGAAGCAATATAGGCGTTAAAATTACGATTGCTGAAATTGTATCAATAAACATTCCTACAATAAGCAGGAATATATTAATGATCAAAATGATAACAAGTGGATTGTCCGATACACCTACAATAAAGTCCGCTACGATAACTGGGATTCTTTCCTTTGTCATTAAAAAAGCAAATGATATTGAAAATCCAATAATAATAACTGTTGCAGCATTTGTCAGTGCCGCTTGAGAAAAACTTTTATATACTGCTTTTAAATCAAGCTCTTTATAGACAAACACACCGATAATCATTGCGTAAATAGATGCTACAGCAGCAGATTCAGTTGGTGAAAAGAATCCACCGTATATACCTCCCAAAATAATGACTGGGATCAATAAAGCCAATTTTGCTTCATTTAAAGCTTTCAATACATCTTTAAAACTAGGAATTTCACCAGTTCCTTCGTATCCATTTCTTTTAGCTGTTATGTAAGATGAAATCATCAATGCAGCACCGAGAATAAGACCCGGAATAATCCCTGCTAAAAACATGGAACCAATAGAAACTGTTCCTACAACCCCATACATCACAAATGGAATACTAGGTGGAATCAACACACCAATTGATCCAGCCGAAGCAGTAATCGCTGCAGCAAATCCTGGCTTGTATTGATGATCTTTCATCGATGGGATCATAAAAGATCCGATAGCAGCAACGGTAGCTGGCCCAGAACCTGAAATAGCTGCAAAAAACATGCTCGCTAATACTGTTACCATTGCCAAACCACCAGTAATAAATCCAATTAAAACGGTTGCCAAATTCAACAATCTTTTGGATATACCACCAGATCCCATCAATGCTCCAGCTAATATAAAAAAGGGAATAGCCATCAACGGAAAGCTATCAAGAGATGTAAAAGCTTTTTGAATAATAACACTGAGTGAAGAATTAGTGGCAAATGCCATTGTAACCAATGATGCAATACCTAGTGAAAGCGCAATTGGTACCCCAATAAACATAAGGAGGAACATAGTGCCAAATAATAATGCAACTGTCATTCTGTTTCCTCCGTTCCATAAAGATCATCTGTAGTAAATAAAAAATACATTTGTTGAATTAATCGAACGACCATTAAAAAGCCACCAATTGGAATCGCTAAGTACGGGATCCACATCGGTACATGTAATGATGGACTGGTTTGTCCACTTGCCAAGACTTCCATTACATATGCACTTCCCTCATATGCTAGAAACGCTGCAAAAACAAACCAAAAAAGAATCGCCATAAAGTTCAACACTTTTTGTATAATTGGTGGAAATAATTTAACAAATACGTCTACTCTTATATGCTCTTGGAGACGTACTGCTAAACTAGCACCAATCCATATTTGCCAAATATGTAGGTATTGTGCGAGCTCAGATCCCCATGTGAATGAAGATCCAATAAAATACCTAGAAGTAGATTGGACAAACATAATTATAACCATAATTGCCATTGTCAGAACTAAAATGAATTCTTCTATTCTTTTATCAAATAGTTCCTTAACGTTCATATTTTTGTTCTCCTCGCTTTTGTCATACATTATTCTTTGAAAGATCGAATTGAATCAAATTTTAAATATTCAATTCGACCTTCTATATTAATCTTCATCCATATATGAACGGGCCATTTCCATTAGATCTGAACCGATAGCATCTTCATACTTTTCATAAATCGGCTCTACAGCATCAATAAATTCTTGTCTTTGATCATCATCAAGTTCTGTTATTTCCATATCTTCTTCAATTTCTTCCATACCCTCTTCATCTTGCTTTCTAGCCTCTTCACGCTGATATTCCATAGATTCCAATAAAGTATCCTCAACTGCTTTTTGAATATCTTCTGGTAAATCATTAAAGAAATCCTCATTCATAAATGCAACTGTAGCAGTATAAGAGTGATTAGATAGTGTCAAATAGTCCTGCACTTCGTAAAACTTCATTTGATCTATTAAATTAATTGGATTATCCATGCCATCGTAAGTATTTTGTTGGAGTGCACTGTATAACTCACCAAATGCGAACGGTGAAGCATTTGCTCCCAACTCTTCAAATGTATCTATTTGTACCTCATTTTCCATGGAACGGATTTTTAAGCCTTCCATATCACTTGGCTCTTCAATTGGCTTTTTATCATTTGCAAATTGCCTCATCCCTGTTTCTCCATAACCAAGTCCTACAAGGCCGATATCAGTAAGTCCATCAAGCAAAGTCTGCCCAAGTTCCCCATCTAGTGCTTCATAAGCTGTATCGTGATCAGGAAAAATAAATGGTAAATCCAAAGCTAAGAACCGCTCATCGAACCCAGCTACAGGAGCAGATGCTGCTACAGTCATTTCAACATTACCAGCTTGTGCCGCCTCTACTGCCTCACGCTCTGAAGAATATAGTTGTCCGTTGGGATACAGCTCTACAACAGCATCTCCACCGGTTTCTTCTTCAAGTAATTCTTTAAATTTCTCCATACCGATATGCGTTGCGCCTGATTCCGGTGTCGTATACGTAACCCCAATGACATATTCACCAGATCCAGATGTTTCTCCATTGGCGTCATCCGAATTATCTTTTTCCTTTTCTGTTGATGAATCTAAAGTACAAGCACTGATGATGAACATCATCAATAACAATCCAATAAGTGAAATTCTTTTTTTCATTGTTTTCTCCCTTTCAAATTTTTTAAAAAGTTTTCCAAAATTTATGTACCCACAATTAGCTATTATGTATGCCTGTAAAGACGTTGTTTAATACTACGTACATAGTAGCTACTCGTTTTACTTTCGTTGCTCACAGCTCCCTTCTTTTCATTAAAAGTATTGCATCACTTACTTACCATCGTTATGGGCGAAGTTGAACAATTACTCTTTCATGTTTTCAAATGTCTTAATCATTATGTAAAAAACAAACGATTATGTCTGTTTTAATATAGTAAGCGCTACCTAGTTAAATGTCAACGTCACTTTTACCGGTAACATTGGCTTAATGTCAGTTTTCGGCAGTTAATCCCCTATTTTCTAAGTTCGTTCTCTTCATTACTAAGGATACGATACTATTTCAACAATTAGTCCCTAACTCCGCATAATATCATTAACATTATCACGATATAACAAACAATAAAAAACCTGAATAAATTTATTCAGGTTTTTCATAGACGTCTCTAAAATTAAAATATTTAAGCGCTAAAGTTGTAGAATGTAAAACACATCATCTATTAATTTTTACTCCAAATTCTTGTGTTTAAATCTAGCTCTTCTATAATCGTAAAGAAAAAGATCAAATCTTCGTATACTTCTTTTACTTGCCCATGTTTCATAAACCGAAAGATACTTGCCTTGAAATGACCCCTTTTAGAGGATACAGCCATTCCAACTTTATTTGCTTTGAATGAAATATCTATTGGTTTCCGCCTTCTTTTACGAAACGCTATTAACTTTTCCATAAAATTCGGTGTCAATATATAGCGGGCTTCTATTTCATTAGAAGTTTTTGTTTTAAATTTATGGTTAAAATCTGGGTTTTCCATTTCAATCCTTCTTAAATCATTACCACTTGCCCACCTTGCAAACACTCGCCAGAAATAACGCTTCAAATGACTGAAACTACGAATATGCTTATCTCTTAGCAATGTGTGTCCTTTAAAATATTTGTTAAAATCCGCAAGAAATAATATACCCCTGAATTTCTGTTTATACTTTTTACGTCTTCTTCTCCTTCCGGAACGTAATCTTCTTTTATGTCTGCTCTTTTCACGGAATAACTTTGTAACAGAGAGTGAGAATCGTGTTAAGCCAATTTTCCCTGATATTTTATCTCGGCCTAATACCCTATCACCTTTTTCAATAATAAACAGGCCTGATTTGGCCGTGCGTCTACCTGAGATTGCTTTTTCACTATCATAGGTCCATCTCAGGCTAGATCCTGGGTATTTCTCTGGCAATTCACATGTCTCAATTAACTCTTTTACCATTCGCTTAACGATTAGCTCCTTATATTTCCATTGAAATTTCCTTTTTGAATTGATTAAAAAGACGATATCAAATAAAAACAGAAAAAAAATCGAAAATCTGCCAACCGCTTGCGCTACTTCCCCCATATTCGTAGTAATCATAATAGGAACAATCACGCATAACGGCAAAAATAAGACAAACAAAATATACTTAAAAATTGTTTTCCATCTCCACCAGTTCATTGCCTTTATATTAGCAGCTAAATGTTCTGTTACCTCATCATAACTTTGAAACATATATTACCCTCTTAAAATGGCGCCTAAGTCGACATTGTCTTTCTTTTCTTCAGGCGCTTGCAATAATTCCTTCGATGAAAAGCCAAGTAGTGTTGCCAACATAACAGTAGGGAATTTTTGCGTAAGGTTATTATATTTTGTCACTCTTGCATTGTATGTACGCCTTGTTGCAGCTATTCTTTCTTCAAATTCATTAACGGATTTTTGTAGATGCAAAAATTGTTTATCTGCCTTCAACTCAGGATATGCTTCTCTTTGTATGCGTAATCCACTCACAAAACTGGAAGCTTCATTTGATTTTTTCACTTTTCCCTCATTGGATTGACCTTGGTATCCTGACCTCATTTTTGCTACATTCGAATATACTTCGCTTTCATGATCCGTATATTTCGCCAAAACTTCTGCCATATTGGTGAGCGCATCAAATCTACGTTCTAAAGAAATATCAATTGCACCAAAGGCTTGATCAATTCTGTTACGAAGCACAATTAATTTATTGTATAAGGCAACTGGAATAGAAATAATGATAATGAGAACGATGATGATCAGCCCAGTCCAAATCATCCATGGTTCTAGA
>DATGUH010000181.1:0-5531 GCA_035301445.1 Pseudogracilibacillus sp.
AATGTAAGTGTAGTAACTTAATACATAATCGGAACAAAAAGGTGTAGAGAATAAGAGAAAGACGGACATAACTATTCCTGTTAAAAATGTAAAGGAAAGGATCAGTGACATGAATAAAAAATGGATGGTTGTTATTATTAGTCTTTTATTATTAGTCGTATTAATTGGAGTGGGAGGGAAAATGTATATGGATAAAAGAGCTAAACAAAAGGAAGATGAAAAAATTGAGATAGAGAGAAAATCGGTAGAAGCGTTAAAAGAAAGGTATGCTAATATAAAAACTGTAGAAATTGAAAAAACTGCCTATAACAAAATGACAGGTGCTTATTCACTGTATGTTAAAATGACGAATGATAAAAGCGAATCAGTTAATTTTTCGTATACTTTTTGGGAAAAACGTGAAGAGATAGGGGCTGCTGGATTAGAAAATGAAGAAGTCCAGGTTAAAGGTGTAACAAAGGATAAAGTTAGGGTGATATATTCCAATAATAAGGAGGAGGATGTTTAATGTTAACTGAAAAAGACTATGGCGTAATAAGTCAAGAAGTTTATGGGGTTGATTCAAACGCTACAGATTATGACCCTAACTTAAAAGAGAAGGCTACTAGAGAAATTGAGGGAGAAAAATACAAGGTTCTCAAAACCGAGGACAACACCTCCAATGACATGCAAGCAATGGCTGTCGCACCAATCAAAAATGGCACAGCTGACACGTCAGAAGTCGTTATAGCCTATGCTGGAACAAACTTTGATGATGAGGTAGATATACACACGGATTTACAAACAGTTATAGGGAGAGGAAAGGATTATTTATTTAAACCGAACGGGTATTTCCCTCTCTTTTCTTCGATTGAAGATAGCCAAATTGCTACTGCAGAAAAATTTGCAGATGATATCAAGACGGATTATCCAGAAGCTGAAGTAACCACTACAGGTCACTCTTTAGGGGAATACATAGCTTTATATGTAGCTGCGGAAAATCAGTGGGGTAACGTTGGTTTTAATGGTCCAGATCCGTATGATATTTTATCACCTGAAGCAAAAGAATGGGTTGAAAATAATTCTGATATGCTTTTTAATTATCGAAACACGGCGGATCCATTAGGAAATTATGGAGGAAATGGTACAGGCGCTGGAATTCCAATAGATATGGATATGGGGATCAATATAGGGGAAAATCATGGTTTAGACAGCTGGGAATTTGATGAGGAAGGTAACTTAGAAATCGATAGTTCCTATGATAATAAAGATGCGTTTCAAACGCAGGGAGAGAAGCTTTTGTATGGCAATCTGGTTGAATTGTCACTCCTCGCCAATAAATTACAAGCAAATGGTGGAGGACTATCTTCTAATGAAGTCGTATTTTTAAATAATGCACAGGCATTACTGACAGTTGAATATATTACTGAATCTACAAATGCTGCAATAGAGTCAATTGTAAATACCTATAAAGATGCGATTGATCAACTAGAGGAAGCTTGGGAAAAAGGTATTGAACTTGCAAAGCTCATTGGCACAGAATTAAGTTACGGTGAAATTTTAGAAGCCTTAGAGGCAGGAGGGGTAACGAAATACGATATTGTGTTTGAACCAATGGCTTATTATCGAGAAAAAATAACAGAGGTCGTGAAAATTGGAGAAGACTTTGAAAGCCTTGCTTCTGATATTAAGGAGAATATTGAAAAGTTAGTGGAGACTGACGAAGATTTAGCAGACCAAATTAAACAAGGAGTGTAAAGCCTTGGATAAACAAGAGGAATTAGACATGGAATATCGTTTAAAAAAACGGGCTTACGAAGAGGAAGAAGATGAGTTATACAAGTATAGGGATAAGGCAGTTTCTTCGATAGAGGAAGTTCAAGAAAGAAGCCATTACTATTTAAAAAATTATGTATCAGATAGTGAAGGCCTTAGACAAGGGTTTCAACAGACAGAGCATTTGATAGAAGATGTATGGGAGTCAACTAAGGAGGAGCTGAAGAAGATATCAAAAAAAGTAGAAGATCTAGACGAAGATTATTATCGTAGGTTACGAAAAATAAATGAGAATTAAAATATAGAGGAGAATGTTACATGTCACTGCCAACTATTCTATCTTTAAAAAAATCAGGAGAAGCGTTGTATATTAAACATGTAGTAGCTTCCCAGATGGCTTCTCAAAAAGAAAATAACCTTCAGAAGACTAAAGAAACTGTAGAAGAGGAAATTTCTGCTTTAAAAGAAGAATTAAATGAAAATACTGAAATCCTGGAAGCGTCGGTGCAGGGTAAGTTTGGGAAACAGGCTAAAAAGGCAATTGAAACTGAAACAGAAAAAGTTGATAATTTTTAAGTTGGAAAAGTATCTATCTTTTTATAAAAGAATTAAAGCAATCCTTGGGCATGCTTTGTGCACGGATAGAATTTAAAACATTAAAGATTATCAATATAATTCACAGCTAATCCTCTCTCTAAATATGCTTCAGTAAGATATCAACCTTCTTGATACACTAATTGGAAAATAAATTACTACATATAAATTATATTTACAGTCCATCCCCTTTTCCGTTTTGAAGAGAGGGGTTTTTGCATTCATGAACAGTCTTTATTTTTGAAAAAGATAATGCGTTCCCTTATGATTATCTATGTAGTTTATCTGAAGAATCGAAGGGGATTAATATGGATGCGTTCTTTAAATTAAAATCACTAGGTACCAATGTGCGTACGGAGATATTGGCTGGGCTTACTACTTTTTTAACGATGGCTTATATTGTCGTTGTGAATCCAGCAGTTTTATCCGCAGCAGGGGTGCCGTTTAATCAAGTTTTTATAGCGACAATAGCTTCTGCAGTGGTTGGGACACTTATCATGGCATTATGGGCGAATTATCCGATAGCTATTGCGCCTGGTATGGGTATGAACGCTTATTTTGTCACGGTGGTCACTACCCAAGGTATTAGTTATCAAGCGGTGTTTGGCGCCGTTTTGTTTGCTGGAATCATTTTTTTATTACTTACTTTTACATCTTTAAGGGAATTATTAATTGCAGCAATTCCTGCTCCGCTTAAGGTAGGTATCACAGCGGGGATAGGTTTGTTTATTGCCTTTTTGGGGTTAAGGTCTTCGGGGATTGTAGTAGAAAATCCGGAAACATTTGTTGCATTAGGTGATGTAACGAGTCCTGTGACATTGCTATCTATAGTCGGATTATTTTTAACACTTGTTTTAATTGCCCGGAATGTGAAAGGCGCTTTGTTTATCGGTATGTTTGTAACGGCTATTATCGGCTATCTATTTGATATGTTGCATACCGATGGGATAGTAGATACGCCACCGGCTATGGTGTTTTTTGATTTAGATATTGCTGGTGTGTTTTCTCATTCCTTGTATACGGTTGTATTTGCATTTTTACTCGTGACCATTTTTGACACAACTGGTACGATGATTGGAGTGGCTGAGCAAGCTAACTTAATGAAAGATGGGAAACTTCCAAGAGCTAAGGCTGCACTTACAGCAGATGCAGTTGCGACAACGGTTGGTGCAACATTAGGTTCTACTCCATCTAGTGCGTATGTAGAGTCCACTTCTGGTGTTGCAGTTGGGGGAAGATCTGGCTTAACGTCTCTTGTAGTAGCAGGGCTGTTTTTAATTACTTTGTTTTTCTCTCCCATTATTGAAGCAATATCGGACTTGCCTGCGATTACAGCACCGGCTTTAATTATTGTTGGAAGTTATATGATGTCAGGCCTTGAGCAGATAAAATGGAAACAATTTGATGAAGCTTTTCCAACCTTTGCCGTTATTTTATCGATGCCTTTGACTTCTAGCATCGCGACGGGCATAGCAGTAGGGTTTATTACGTATCCGCTGTTAAAGCTTGTGAGTGGAAAGGGAAAAGAAGTTCACCCAATTGTTTATGTATTTGGTGTCATTTTTGTACTGCAGATGATCTATTTCCCAGGGCATTGATTAGGGTGTATAGCCTATTAATTATTTTGAAAAAACACAAGCTAGATTACTCCTTGATAAGCTAAACTGAATTTTGCAACAGTTTAGCTTTTTTCTTAAATATATTTATGCCACTGTTGCAGTCCTTTTGCTGAAGTTTGTCTTTATTGTACCAATCTATGTTACAATGTTTACAATAGACCGGCTTCGCATGAGGGGGTAGGTAGCATTGTCGTTCCGCCGTTAGTCTTCGTTTTGGGAGACTTCCCGGGGAGGGAGGTGCTCGCCTATGGACATTGTTAGTTCGTTAACGCTGATGATATCCTTTGGGATGCTAGTAGCGTTCATTATGTCTGACAAAGACCATAAAAAATAACCCCTCCAATGCGTTTGGGTAGCGCTGAGGGATTACTTTTTCTCTTACTGCCTGACCCCTCTTGATGGGGTTCGGTCTATTGCGACCGTTCCATGTTTCTGCATGGGCGGTCTTTATTAACTTATGAATATTCTACATTTATTATACCACAAATAAAATGAATGTACACTTCTTACTTTTTGGTAATTATTCTACTTTTTCGCAAAGGGACTCGGTTGTGGTACACACTATTCAATATTGCTGTGGATATGCATGGGAACTTTTGTGATATAAAATAGGCAAAGGTAGAAGATAAGAGAGTAAGTTGTAAAATAAAAAGGACTGTTGCCTGAAAAAACCTCCATTTGTTGAGGTAGAGCAACACTTGCATCCAAGTCTCATTATATCACCCAAAAGTGTGATATATATCATAGTATTTTTGATAAAAGAAGCTATAATGGGGTTGAAGCATTGTAAGGAGGAAGAAAAAAATGGAGAAAGCGCACTTGCGAAGTATTTATGATGAAATCGGACCAGAAATAATTGAAGAAGTAGTAAATGCATTTTATCCTAAAGTTTACTCTGACCCAGATTTAATACCGATATTTGATACGGTTGATATTGATGAGATTATGCGTAAGCAAAAGTTTTTTCTGACCCAGTTTACTGGTGGCCCAGCCCTTTACAGCAGAGAATATGGACGACCTGCAATGCGTTATCGTCATTTACCGCATGAAATCACTCCGACAAGAGCTAAAAGTTGGCTTCGTTGTATGAAAGAGGCATTCGATGAAACGGGCTTATCTGAACTTCCGGCAGGAGATGCTTTTTACAAAAGATTAACTGAAGTAGCGGCTATTATGGTTAATACAGAAGATGCTGCTAAATAGTAATATACAGACTAGTCGATATGGCTAGTCATTTTTTGTTTTAAATGATTGGAACAACTCTATAATCGAAATATTACTAAAATACCTGGTTTTTTTGAAGTAGAGTAAGGACTTGTGGAGTAGTTTTTGCTATTATTAGAGTAGATTTAAATTGAATTTCATAATTGTCTATTGTGGAATTATTTACACTAAATGGCATTGTTCGAATTGTTGAAGCACAGTTGAAGGATTCGTTTCATTAGAAGTTTTACATTTTATGTTTAAAGGTTGTGAACTGCATGTTGGATTTATTAATTATTATGTTGGAAAGAGTCGGCATTATTATTGCAGTTGCTTTCATATTAACGAGATTTCGTTTTT
>DATGUH010000182.1:0-3488 GCA_035301445.1 Pseudogracilibacillus sp.
AGAAATGGCAGGCTTAAGGGATGTGTTAATTCATAATTATTTTGGAGTGGATAACAGTATTGTTTGGAATGTGGTTGAACAAGAAATTCCAACATTAAAAAAACAAATAACAGATATACTAAATGATTAAAAATTGGATAATGTTTCGAAAAGGCTTTGGTTTTTAAATCTAAAGCCTTTTAATATTTTTAAATAGTAGTTGTCGTATTATCCAAACCATTTCTTTTCTGCTTCAGTATGAGCATGTTATAGTATTATAATGGAGTGCATGAATGCACTGTTTATGACGAACTGATATCTTTTTTGAAGGTATGGTAACACCAAAGGCATTGCCATACTGATATGAAAAATAACTTTATTTTGTGACAAGAATTGGATTGTGTGTAATTGATGTTAATGGCTGGGAGTGTATGGGTTGAGAGCGTTATTGAATGGATTGATTGTTGCTTTAATTTTTGTGTTTACGATTGGGCAGTTTATGGACCTATCGTTAATCACAGTTACATATACAGTTTTAACAGCCTTTATTATGGTGGCTAGTTTATTTTTTAGTAAAGGTTTGCCGAAGATCCTAGGCATGATAATGGTTGTTATTGGTACTTTGACCTTGGTCTTTCAGCAGCAACCTTTAGATATTTGGGCGGAAGGGCTGACGAAGAACCTACCGTTGATTTGTTTGATTGTTGTTGTGCCAGTTTTGGGTATACCGATAGGGTTGGGGAATTATCATCAACAAATTGCTGGTTTTACTGCCCGTTTTCAAGATAAACCACAATTTTTATATTTATTTATTAGCGGATTATTTTCCTTAATCGCTCCTATTACTAACGTAGGCTCCATTTTTATTATCGATGCGATGTTGGAGAAACTCAAACTGCCGAATGCATTATTAGGTAGGGTATATGTGAGAGGGATTACGTCTGTACATACTTGGTCGCCGTATTTTGCATCGGTGTTTCTTGTAGTATATTCCTTACAAATTCCTATTTATCAATATTTACCTTATGGTCTTTTGTTGAGCTTTTTTCAAGTTTTGACTGCATTTTTAATATTTAAATATGTAGAAATGCGGCATATACAATTTCACAGTATTGATTTTCAGGCGGATCAAAATCGCAAAAAACTATTGGAACTTATTTTAGCAATTTTGATGTTGACTGGTTTGATATTCCTTTTGGAACCGTTTATTGATATTAATGTGAGTGTGCTCATTTCATTAATTGTTTTAATATGTGCATTTGTTTGGGGTACTTATTTAGGTTTTTCGAAACACTTTTTAAGAGAATTAAATAATTATCGGAAAACGATTTTCCCAAAACGTGCAAATGAAGTGAATTTATTATTGACTGCTGGTTTTTTCGGGGTTGTTTTATCACATACGCGAATATCTGACTACATTCAACAAGTGTGGGGAAGTTTAGCAAGTGTTTCCGTGCTGTTATTGATTTTTATGACGATTGTTATCGTGTCTTGCTTATCGTTCATTGGTGTGCATCAAATTGTGACGATTAGTACAATTGTGGCTACAGTTTCGTATGATGATTTGGGGATTCATGTCATTACTATGGCAATGATGTTATTAAGTGCTTGGGCTGTATCGACATCTCTTTCCCCTGTATCTCCGATTATGCCGATTGTGTCAGGATTGTTGAAAGAAAATGTTTATAAAATTATAGTACGTTGGAATTTACTGTATGCGGTTGTTATTTCCATTGTTCATACAATTATTATTTATCTGTTTCATCTGTTCATTTTATAATGGATGGATAAAAGTACCCCTCCAATAGACATGTCTAATTGTTATAAACTGGTTTTGGTGTTAACATTTAGTAAATAGTACACTGACATGTTAGGGGGGCTTTCGTGAGGGTTAATGGTAATGAACGCTTACTAGCTTTGATGAAAATATTGGAGGAAGAAACAGATGAAGAAAACCAACTAGATATGAAAGAGTTGGTTGAAAAGTTGAAAATGTACTTTTTAGATAAACCTAACTTTGATACGAGGGCGCTTAAAAGAGATATAAGGGCACTCGATGATAATGGTTTTGAAGTGATTGTGAATGAAGGAAGATTTGGTAAAAACCTTTATAGTCATCAAGGTCGTTTATTTGAAACATATCAATTGAGGTTGTTATCAGATGCAGTGTTATCAGCACGATTCATTACAGAGATGGATAAACAATCTATCGTAAAAAAGTTAAAGAAACTAACGAGTAAAGAATTGGCTAAATCTTTACCAGATACGCTGATTTTCAACCCATCCTCTAATATTGACTATAACTTGATTAAACTTAATATTGATAAAGTACATGAAGCAGTTTCTAATAATAATGTGATTGAGTATCAGTACGGAAAATATAATATACATAAGGATTTTACATTGAATAGAGATGGAGAAATATATGAAACAGAACCTTATGCTCTTATTTGGCGTAATGATTATTATTATTTAATTGGAAGATATTTGCCAACAAATGAATTTCGGCATTATCGACTGGATCGGATTCGAAATATTCAAGTTAGTGATAAGACATTCAAACGGGAAAAGTTCGATATTTCACAATATATTGATCAGAGCTTCCATATGTTTACTGGTGAAGAACAGAGGATTAAGATTATGTTTCAAAACGATCTGATTAATGTTATTATTGACCGATTTGGCTTGGATGTAGATATTGAACCTGTAGACGAGTCTCATATATTATTAACGACAAAAGCAAAAATAAGCATGGGGTTGAAGAGCTGGATTTTGCGCTGGGGAGCTAAAGCAAAAGTGATTTCGCCGCCGGAACTTGCGGATGACATTATGAAAGAAGTTCAAAAAATGCAAGAAACATATGAATGTTAAGGGTATTCCATATTTGGGATACCCTTTTTTGTACAATAATATATAACAGGTTGAAGGGAGGGACGTTCGTTGGGTAGAACGACAGAATTTGTACTAGGTTTAATAGGTAGTGTTTTTGGATTTCTTGGTGCCATTGTAGCTTTGATTTTTGGCGAATTTGAGGCGGCCTTTAGTAATACAGGAAGTAGTAGTATTACCGGTTTGGGTTGGTCAGCATTTATATTTTCTATTTTAGCAATATTAGGTACAGTTTTTGTGAAAAGTAAGCCGAAACTGGGTGGTTCTTTCATGGTTATTGCTGCTGTTGGAGGATTTATATCCATCTTTATGTTTTACATGTTGTCGTCTATTTTATTGCTCATCGGTGGATTAATGGGATTATTTAAGAAAGAAGTCAATTAAAAAAAGATAATAGAGGAGAATGAGATCGTATGAGAAAGTATTTAATGTTGATGTTGTCTGTTGTGATGGTAGTCATGGTGAGTGCTTGTGGTGAGGCTGAAGTCTCTACGGTGGAAGAAGAGGCAAACGCTGCGGAAAATGAAGCAAACAATGATGCGAACGATTCAGAGAATAACAATGAAAATAATGCAGAGGGAGAGGATGGGGAGGAATTTTATCAACCAGATGAGACGGTA
>DATGUH010000183.1:0-11107 GCA_035301445.1 Pseudogracilibacillus sp.
GACACTATTGAAATTGATGAACCGTTCGGCAGTGTTGAATCAGTAAAAACAGTGTCTGAATTGTATGCACCTGTGAGTGGTAAAGTAGTAGAAGTGAATGAGGAATTAGAAGATAGTCCAGAATTCGTCAATGAATCACCTTATGATAAAGCATGGATGGTTATTGTTGAGCCTTCCAACGATGAAGAATTAGATGATTTATTATCTGCAGAAGATTATGAGGCACATATTTCCGAATAATCTTAAACTAGTAGCTGTACATGCTAACATAAGCGCGTACAGCTTTTTTGATACGCTAGTTAGAAAAGGGGCATGCAATTGAATGACAAAAAGGTGGTTATTGTTGAGGGCACAAATGATAAACACCATATAAAAAAAGTATTATTAGAAGATGTAGATATTATTTGTACATATGGTACATTTGGTGTGGAAAAATTTGATGAGATGCTCGAAGCCTATAATTTAGATTATCGGGATGTCTATATATTTGTCGATTCAGATGAACCGGGCGAAAAATTACGCCAGCAATTGAAGCAGGAATTGCCGCATGCGCATCATTTATATGTGCCGCCAGAATGGGCAGAAGTTGAAGCTACACCAGAAAAACTTATTGCCCATGAACTTTTGCAAGCACATTTTGAGGTTCATTCTATTTATTTTTATTTATAAAGAAGGTTGATTGTTTGAAAGAGATTAGTGAACAAGTATTACAATCAGAAGAAGAAGCTTTTATATTCATTTATTCTCGCTTTTGCGGTACTTGTCATGTAGCAAGAGGGTTTTTACAAAAAATAGAAAACACGCATCAAGAAGAGATATTTTATGAAATGAATGCATCATTACACCCAACGTTATTACAAAGTTATCAAATAGAAAGCGTTCCATGCCTATTGATTATTAAAGATGGTGAGGTAAAAGAAAAAATCTATACATTTTATTCGATTGGAAATATATATCAATATTTATATGAATACTATCCTGCTTTATTCCAATAATACTCTATTTTGTTGACACCATCATACGAGGGTGCTATGATTGTTTTGTTACGTTAAAATAATATGATAAATACTCTTATAAAGAGCGGTGGAGGGACAGGCCCTTTGAAGTCGCGGCAACCTTCAATAATTAATTGAAAGGTGCTAAATCCTGCAAAGCATAACGCTTTGGGAGATGAGAGCATGAAAAGATATAAGTATTAGTCTTTCTGTTCTCTACTGAATAGAAAGACTTTTTTAATGAAATAAGAAAGGGGGACTCATCTTTGATATCAATCAATGGTCTGAAAAAGGTTTATCATCTAGTGAAAGAGGAAATTACGGCTGTCGATGATATATCTTTGCAAATAAACGAAGGCGATATATTTGGAGTCATTGGTTATAGTGGAGCGGGAAAAAGTACATTTGTCCGTTTGTTAAACAGATTAGAAGAACCAACAGCCGGATCCATTTCTATGCAAGGAAAAGAAATGACGACCTTATCAAATAAAGAATTACGCGTTGCAAGGCAAGATATAGGTATGATTTTTCAACATTTTAATTTATTATGGTCGCGAACTACAGCAGAAAACATTGCATTTCCCTTGGAAGTTGCTAAGATGCCAAAAAATGAACGAAAAAAACGCGTTCAAGAACTGATTGATCTAGTCGGGTTAAATGGCCGTGAACATGCGTATCCTTCTCAGCTTTCCGGTGGACAGAAACAACGTGTCGGGATAGCAAGGGCATTGGCAAATAACCCTAAGGTTCTCCTATGTGATGAGGCAACTTCGGCATTGGATCCAGATACAACAAATGCAATTCTTGACTTACTTTTGGATATAAATAAGAAGTTGGGACTCACTATTATTCTCATTACGCATGAAATGCACGTTATTCGTAAAATATGTAATCGTGTTGCAGTTATGGAGGCCGGTAGTGTCATTGAGCAAGGTGATGTGATGGAGGTCTTTACAAACCCAAAACATGATGTGACGAAGAAATTTGTCGATCAAGTCGTTTCGGAAGCAGACGATGATGAAAGCATGGATTATATTATGAATCTAGAAAACAAAGGGAAAATAGTTCGAGTGCATTTTATTGGAGATGCGGCAAATGAAGCAGTCATTAGTGATGTGGCGAAAAAGTTTTCTGTCACTATTAATATTTTACAAGGAAAGTTAACACAAACGATAAGTGGTGTTCTTGGTACATTAACGATTCAGTTACAAGGGGAAAAAGAGGCAATTAATGAGGCAATCACCTTTATAGAAAATACAACAGAAGAAGTGGAGGTGATCCGAGATGAACTTTGATCTTGCTTCTATAGACTGGGTTAAAATATGGGAAGCTACTATAGAAACATTTTATATGACTTTGATTTCAGTAGCAGCCACATTTATATTAGGTATTTTACTAGGATTGTTACTATATCTCACGGACAAAAATGGTTTATGGCAAAATAAAATAATCAACTTTATTACAGCGACATTTGTCAATGTGTTTCGAGCGATTCCATTTATCATATTAATATTACTTCTATTCCCGTTTACTGACTTCATTGTTGGAACCATTCGTGGACCAAAAGCGGCGCTACCAGCACTCATTATCGGGGGAGCTCCTTTTTACGCCCGCCTTGTGGAAATTGCGTTGAAAGAAGTAGATAAAGGTGTCGTAGAGGCTGCTCAGTCAATGGGGGCAAGTTTGCAGCGAATTATTTTTAAAGTATTATTACCAGAATCGATGCCGGCGCTCATCTCAGGAATCACTGTGACCGCTATTGCACTTATCGGTTATACAGCAATGGCAGGAGCAATCGGTGCTGGTGGCCTTGGAAACTATGCATATTATGCTGGATTTCAACGTCGTGCTTGGGATATTGTACTTGTCTGTACAGTTATTATTGTGTTTATTGTTTTTATTTTCCAAGTTATTGGAGACTTAACAGCTAAAAGAATAGATAAAAGATAAGGGGAGAAAAAAATGAAGAAATTATTAACATTATTGACGCTATCATTTGTATTACTCTTGGCAGCATGCGGCGGAGGAAACAATGATAATGAAGAAGCAAGTAACAATGGAAATACAGGAAATGAAAATGGAGAAGATACAACTATTACGGTTGGCGCGCAAAGTGTGCCACATGCGGAAATTTTAGAAGAAGCGAAGCCTCTCTTGGAAGAGGAAGGTATAGAGCTAGAAATTGAACCATATGAAGATTTCATTTTACCAAATGATGATTTAGCTGAAGGGGTACTTGATGCTAACTATTTTCAACATATTCCTTATTTGGAACAAACTATTGAAGATACAGGATATGATTTGACTCATATCGGTGCTATTCACCTTGAACCAATGGGTGTATATTCCCAGGAATTTGAAAGCGTTGATGATATTCCGGATGGAACAGAAGTAGTTATGAGTAATTCTGTAGCTGATCACGGACGTATTCTTGGATTGTTTGAAGAAGAAGGCTTAATCACACTTGATAATGATGTGGAAATAGATGAAGCGCAAATTGATGATATAGAAGATAATCCGAAAGACCTGGAGTTCACAGCCGATAATGCTCCGGAATTTCTACCAGAAATTTATGAATCAGAGGAAGATGTATTGGTTGTTATCAACACAAACTACGCCATTGAGGCAGGGTTGATTCCAGAAGAGGATTCAATATTTATGGAAGATGATAATTCTCCGTATGTTAATGTGGTGGCAGTAAACAAAGAAGATGAGGAAAACGAAGCGTTGCACACATTAGTAGATGTACTACACTCTGATGAGATACAAGAGTTTATAGAAGAAGAATACGACGGTACAATTGTGCCTGTATCAGAATAAATTACTTAATTGCCTGTTTTTCCTGCATAAGCGGGAGAACGGGCTTTTTAATTGATTTGTTGTGCTGAGCAGCGTAATGGACGGGATAATTGCCGGGAGTTTTTCTTTGTTTTAAACTTAATGGAGAAAGTTTAGAGATACTCCCTGGGATCTGTCCGATATATTAGTCTTCATGGACAAAATTTGAGATATTCTCCGTAATTTGTCCGATACATCACTTTTAATGGACAAGTTTAGAGATAATCGCAGTATTTTGTCCGATACTTCACTCTTAATGGACAAGTTTAGAGATAATCGCAGTATTTTGTCCGATACTTTACTTTTAATGGACAGTATTCTCATATCCTCATATATTTTGTCCATTATCTCCAATTTCATCGCACAGTGTATAACTTTTCCAAAGAAATTTGTCCACGAACAAAGCGTTCATCCATTTCAAAATGAACTCTATCCACTATGATTATCAATTGTTAATGTTTAAATGAGAATAGCATTACCAATAATAGATAATTGCAAACCATTTACCAATAATGGATGGACGAGTAAAAACAGAAGTAAAATAACACGTTATGTTTGATAATTATTTTTGAATGAGCTAGTATTGTACTTGAGAAATCGTTGATGATTGGTAAAGACCAAATCAAATAAATTATTGTATCTGGAGGTATCAACATGGCAGACTACACATTAGATATTAAAGATCTTCATGTTTCGATTGAAGGTAAGGAAATATTGAAGGGAATTACCCTTACTATAAAAAGTGGCGAGTTCCACGCGATTATGGGACCTAACGGAACCGGAAAGTCAACTCTAGCTGCAGCAATTATGGGACATCCAAAATATGATGTGACCCAAGGAAGCATCACACTTAACGGGGAAGATGTACTGGAAATGGAAGTTGATGAGCGTGCCCGTGCAGGCCTGTTTTTAGGAATGCAGTATCCTAGTGAAATCACTGGTGTAACAACTTCTGATTTCTTGCGTTCATCCATTAATGCTCGTCGTGAAGAAGGCGATGAAATTTCTCTTATGAAATTCATTAAAGAAATGGATGGTGCTTTGGCAGACCTTAGTATTGACCAGAGCATGGCACAACGTTACTTAAATGAAGGCTTTTCTGGTGGGGAGAAGAAACGAAATGAAATTCTTCAACTGCTAATGTTACAACCTGGAATTGCTATCTTAGATGAAATCGATTCAGGGCTTGATATCGATGCATTAAAAGTAGTAGCAGAAGGTGTAAATAAAGTTCGTGAAAAAACAGGATTAGGTTGCTTAATCATTACACACTATCAGCGTCTACTTAACTATATTAAACCGGACCATGTGCATGTTATTATGCAAGGAAAAGTTGTTAAATCCGGTGGCGCAGAACTAGCAGAGCGTCTTGAAAATGAAGGTTACGAATGGGTTAAAGAAGAATTAGGTATTGAAGACGAAACAGTTGAAGCATAATAGTGAAGCTAGATGTGAGGAGGGATAGTGTAATGACAACATTAACGAAATTGCCATATGACGAAAAATATATTACAGAGTATTCAGAGAAACATAATGAACCAGCTTGGATGAAAGAATTCCGATTGGAAGCACTCGAACTTGCAAATAATCTAGAACTTCCAAAACCGGATAAAACAAATATTAGACGCTGGAATTTTACCGAATTTAAACACCATGCAGATGGTGAAAAGATAAATTCACTAGAGGAAGCACCAGAAGCAATAAAAGATTTCATTGATACAGAAAATGAAAATGTGATTATTTTACGTAATCAAACAGTTGCTTACGCTTCTATCAGTAAAGAATTAGAAGATCAAGGTGTTATTTTTACTGATATATTCACAGCACTTCGAGATCACGAAGAACTTGTGAAAAAGTATTACATGACGGATGTAGTAACTAAGGATGAGCATAAATTAACTGCACTTCATGCTGCGCTTATGAATGGTGGTATTTTTGTTTACGTTCCTAAAAATGTAAAGATAGAAGCACCAATTCAGACACTATTTTGGCAGGAAGACAATGAAGATGCTCTATTTAATCATGTCATCGTTGTAGCAGATGAAGGAAGTTCTGTTACGTATGTGGAGAACTATTTTTCACAAAATGAAACGGAAAAATCAGTGTCCAATATTGTAGCAGAAGTGTATGCTCATGATAATGCGTACGTTTCTTTTGGTGGCGTTGATCACTTCGCACACGGAACTACTACTTACATTAACCGTCGCGGAATCGTTCAAAACAATGCTCAACTTGATTGGGCACTTGGCCAGATGAATGAAGGTCATACTGTTTCTGATAACGAAACATTACTAATGGGTAATGGATCGATTACTAATCCAAGAACAGTAACAGTTGGTCGTGGAAAACAAACGCAAAACTTTACGACTACAACTCGCCACTATGGTTTAGATACTGATGGGGTTATTTCCCAACGTGGTGTATTGAATGAAAAAACAACAGCTATTTACAATGCGATTGGAAAAATAGAAGATGGTGCGACGCGAGCAAACGCGGAGCAGGAATCAAGAGTGCTAATGTTAAGTAAAGGGGCACGTGGCGACGCGAATCCGATTCTATTGATAGATGAAGATGATGTTACTGCTGGGCATGCTGCATCCGTCGGTCGTGTCGATGATATGCAACTTTACTATATGCAGAGCCGTGGTATTTCCAGAAAAGAAGCGGAAAGACTAATTATTCATGGATTCCTAGCGCCTGTTGTAAATGAATTGCCGATTGAAACAATTAAAAATCATTTAACTCAGCTTATCGAAGGGAAAATTAAGTAATGGATATTCAAGCTATTCGAGAACAATTTCCTGTACTTGATCAAGAGGTTAATGGTCATCCTTTAGTTTACCTTGATTCATCAGCAACTTCCCAAAAACCAAGATCGGTTATTGAGGCAGTGAACAAGTATTACCGTGAAACAAATTCAAACGTGCATCGTGGCGTTCACACACTTGGTTCCCGCGCAACTGATTTGTATGAAGGGGCACGGGAGAAAGTTCGCCAATTCATCGGTGCGGAAAATACTGCTGAGATTATATTTAATCGAGGAACAACAACTGGAATTAACGTTGTAGCACAAAGTTATGGTTTGACTAACATAACTGCAGATGACGAAATTGTAGTTACACCGATGGAACATCATAGTAATATTATTCCATGGCAGCAAGTTGCCAAAATAACTGGTGCTACGCTGAAATATATGCCGATGGAATCAGATGGTACTATCACAGTGGAGCAAGCACGTGAGACTATTACACCAAGAACAAAACTAGTTGCAATCACTCACGTATCCAATGTGCTTGGTACAATCAATCCAATTAAAGAGATTGCAGCAATTGCACATGAGAACAATGCAGTAATTGTTGTAGACGGAGCTCAAGGAGCACCACATTTATCAATTGATGTACAAGATTTAGATTGTGACTTTTATGCATTTTCTGGTCATAAAATGTGTGGACCGACAGGCATTGGTGTATTGTATGGAAAACAATCATTATTAGAAAATATGGAACCTGTTGAATTTGGTGGAGAAATGATTGACTTTGTAGAAAAATACGATTCTACTTGGAAAGAGCTTCCTTGGAAATTCGAAGGTGGAACTCCAATCATTGCTGGTGCTGTCGGACTTGGGGCAGCCATAGATTTCCTCACAGAAATTGGCTTAGATAATATCCATGATCATGAGGAAAAGTTGACGAACTATGCAATGAACTGTTTGAATGAGGTTGAGGGCCTTACTATTTATGGCCCAGAAAAAAGGGCGGCTTTAGTGACTTTCAATCTAACGGACGTGCATCCACACGACTTATCAACCGTTCTTGATACAGAAGGGATTGCTGTTCGAGCAGGTCATCATTGTGCACAAGTATTGATGAAATGGTTAGATGTTTCAGCAACAGCACGTGCAAGCATGTATTTATACAATACAGAAGCAGAGATAGACCGCCTTGTAGACGGACTCGTAAAAACAAAGGAGTATTTTGGGAATGTCACATTTTGATTTAGATACATTGTACCGACAAGTAATAATGGATCATTACAAACACCCAAGAAACAAGGGCGAACTAGAAGATGATTCTTTAACTGTAGAGATGAACAATCCTACTTGCGGTGATCGTATCTTCCTTCAGTTCAAGCTGGATGGGGATGTCGTAGAAGAGGTACGTTTTACTGGAGAAGGTTGCTCCATAAGCCTTGCTTCAGCTTCAATGATGACAGAGGCAGTTAAAGGACATCCTATTCATGAGGCATTAGAGATGTCGGAACTGTTTTCAAAAATGATGCTCGGCGAGGAAGTAGATGCAGAGCAATTCGGCTTGGATGATATAGAAGCCTTACAAGGTGTATCCAACTTCCCAGCACGTATTAAATGTGCGACATTAGCTTGGAAGGCGATGGAGAAGGTCACGAAAGAAGAACAACAATGAATAACAGAAGGAACATTGACTAATGTTCCTTTCCAATAAGGGTACGTTGCATTGCCTATAAAAAGGCGGAACAAGCAAATAGAAAGTACATTATAATAGGAGGTTTTACACATGGCAAAACAAATGCCGGAAGCAGGAGATTATGAGTATGGTTTCCATGACCGCGATGTGTCCGTTTTTAGAACAGAACGTGGTTTAACGAAAGAAGTCGTTGAAGAAATTTCCCGCATGAAGAACGAGCCTGAGTGGATGCTTGAAGAACGTCTGAAAGCATTGGATATCTTTTATTCTAAACCAATGCCACAGTGGGGCGGAGATTTATCCGAGCTGGATTTTGACGAAATTATATACTATGTCAAACCATCCGAGAAACAAGGTAGATCTTGGGATGAAGTACCTGAAGAAATTAAACAAACTTTTGACCGTCTAGGAATTCCAGAAGCGGAACAAAAATATCTAGCAGGTGTTTCTGCTCAGTATGAATCAGAGGTAGTTTACCAAAGCCTTGAAAAAGATCTAGAAGAGATGGGCATAATATTCTCAGATACTGATACAGCTTTACAAGAACACGAAGAGTTGTTTAAAGAGTATTTTGGTAAGGTAATTCCAGCTTCAGACAACAAGTTCTCTGCATTGAATACAGCTGTATGGTCTGGTGGTTCATTTATCTACGTACCTAAAGGAGTAGAAGCGAAATCACCATTGCAAGCATACTTCCGTATTAACTCAGAAAATATGGGGCAATTCGAGCGTACCTTGATTATAGTTGATGAAGAAGCATCTGTTCACTATGTAGAAGGTTGTACAGCACCAGTATTTACAACAAATTCACTGCACAGTGCAGTTGTTGAGATTTTCGTTAAAAAAGGTGGCTATTGCCGCTATACTACTATCCAAAATTGGGCACACAACGTTTATAACCTAGTAACTAAACGTGCAACTTGTGATGCTAATGCTACAATGGAGTGGATTGATGGTAATATGGGGTCGAAATTAACGATGAAATATCCATCCGTTCTACTTCGCGGAGAAGGATCCCGTGGTTCTACCATTTCAATCGCACTAGCAGGAAAAGGACAGAATCAAGATGCTGGTGCAAAAATGCATCATTTAGCACCTAATACATCTTCATCTATTGTGTCTAAATCCATTTCACGTGATGGTGGAGCAGTAAACTATCGTGGACTTGTTCATTTCGGACGAAAAGCAGATGGTGCTAGAGCTAACATCGAATGTGATACGTTGATTATGGACGATATGTCTACTTCTGATACTATTCCTTACAATGAAATTTACAATGATAACATTTCATTGGAACACGAAGCAAAAGTTTCTAAGGTATCTGAAGAACAACTATTTTATTTGATGAGCCGTGGCTTGGAAGAACAAGAAGCAACAGACATGATTGTTATGGGCTTTATTGAGCCATTCACTCGTGAGTTGCCTATGGAATATGCTGTTGAAATGAATAGATTAATTTCCATGGAAATGGAAGGATCAATCGGTTAAATAAATATAATTTTATCCCTTGTCATTTTAGGTGACAAGGGATTTTTTTCTCATTTTTTATCTATATTCAGAAATACTTTTCAAAAAATACCGAAGTAATTACTTTTTAACATTGACAGTTGAATGATATAATCCTAACATAAATGTATGCGCATACATTATTGGGCATACAATGAAATAAACTTGGAAAGGAGTGGTTGCTTTGTCGAAAAAAGAAAACAAATCTAGTTTTTTTGAAGGAGGTTTTGGAAGATACGTTTTACCAGGTGTTGTTATTCAATCAACTCTAATTGGTGGTGGATATGCAACAGGTCGTGAAGTTGTACAGTATGGTGCTGGTTATGGTGCTCTTGGATGGATTACCGGTTTGACCATCCTCGTTGGATTTGCTATAATGGCCTTTCTCATGTTTGAGATAGCTCGTTTATTTCGAGCCTATGATTATCGTAGTCTTGTGAAACAGGTTCTCGGTCCCTTTTGGTTTTTATATGATATTATTTATTTTTTATTAGCAATTTTAATTATTGGTATTGTAATTGCTGCAACTGGCTCTATTTTAGAAAGCACGTTATCACTTAATTATTGGGTTGGCGTCACCTTGATTGCAGTATTAGCAGGCGTGTTGAACTTTTACGGTACAAAATGGATTGAGCGTTTTAAAACATTTGGAACAACAGCACTTTTTATAGGTTATATTATCTTTGCAATACTGGTTATATCGAATACTTGGGGAGATATGAAGGAAGTATTTGCTACAGGAGATACGAGCTATGTAGAAAGTTTTTCATGGTGGACACTGATATTGAGTGGACTTATTTATGTTGGTTATAACTTAGCTGTTTATCCGGCGGCATTATTCACCGTAAAACGGCAAAGATCTATTAAAGACACATTTATCGGTGGTATTATCGCGGGTGTTTTGATGACAGTTCCATGGTTTTTAACTTATTTTGCTTTAATGGGTAACTATTCATCAACTAAAGTATTTGATGCTGATGTACCATGGCTACAAATGCTTGATGGTTATGGGCTTTGGGTTACTATATTATTTGGTTTAGTTGTAGGTTGGACATTGATAGAAACTGCTACAGGTATGATTCACGCATTTATTGACCGGGTGAATTATAATTTAGAAGAAGTCGGAAAAAAGCCAATGTCCAGAGGCCAGGATGCAACGGTGGCTATTGTTGGCCTGGTGTTATCAGCACTATTAGCAAGTGTTGGTATTAGTGATCTTGTGGATATAGGTTATACGATTTTAGGATATGCAATGCTGATTGTATATGGATTACCAATGATAACCATTGGTGTTTATAAAGTTATTAAAGGAATGGGTAATAAAAA
>DATGUH010000184.1:0-9517 GCA_035301445.1 Pseudogracilibacillus sp.
ATATCGAAGGCAATTTCATTAAAGTGCTCTTCATAAAAGTTACCAAACATTCGGGCGATTTTTAATGTAGCTTGTTCAATATCCTTTTCCACCTTTTTTATAGAATGATTTGGATAATTTCGTTGTAAAAAGCCACTTAGATTACCGATATAACCGCCTGCGTCTGTTGACATAATCGAAGCATAATGTAAACCAATTCTCGGATATTTATGGACAAACTCCCACTCATTTTCCTCGTTTTTCATCATATGTACGCGAATATCAAATGGATGACCATCAATTGTTCTTGATTTAATATATTGTTGTACAATAAATGTACTCTTTTCCATTAATTCATTAAAATATTTTCGTAACTCAATCTCAGTGTACTTTTGTTCTTTCTCCCTTTCAGCTACAAAAAAATGATTATCGTTCGTTTTTGAAATATAGTGAACGCCTCTAGCAAAAGAGCCTACTTCAGGTTTTACAATAACTGCCGCAAACTCATCAATGTAATCAAAAATATCCCTTACTTTTTCTACCTTTTTATAAGGAATGATTACATCATTTAACTTGCCAGTGCTTTTTAGTTTATCGTATACTTCCAATTTGCTAATTGAATTTCCATAAAATTCATTCGTAAATGGAATACCTTCCAATTCTTCATACACGTTGTTAAATTGATTGATACCACGTAATCGAAAACGGTCATAGATGACGTCAGGGTATTCAATTATTTTTTCTTCCCACTTACCTTTTTCGAAAAATTTTCCTTTAATCAACATTGCATTATAATCAACGTCTTGTGGACTGAATGTATAGAATTGTACATTCTCATAGTTAGCTACATAAGCACAAGCGACAGCTAATTTATCGTCCTCTTCTTCACTTTTCAACATACCAATCCGATAACGATTGTTAACTTCTGCAAAAGGAAGTGTGCTTTTTTTCGCACTAAATTGTCCTTCATCCATTGAAAATTGGTTCTGTTTTACAATGCCATTTGTCGCGATATATTTTGCATATCCAATTGTGTTTACTGCTCTTTCGTTTTCATGATAAGTAGACTGTGGTCCATTATTTGCTTCGTGCAACCAAAATCGCCCTGTTTCATCAATGGCTAAATCAAGCCCAAGTTCGTCCAATGAAAAGTTGTGGATACGATCAAGGTATTCGGTCAAATCAATGGATAAATTTCGTAGCTTATTGTCATATGTTTTTCCAGTCTGCTCACCAAATTGAGAAGTTAAAAAGTCTTTTAGATTTTCAGTTCGGCCACCTCTACTTATATTACTGAGTATGCTATCTTTACTGCCAATGCGTGGATAAATTTTAGTGATTTGCCACGCTCCTTTTTCATTCTTTTGCATATGAGCACGTATATCGTAAGGCTCATTGTCTTTGGTATGGCAATCAATATAACGTTGTACCATATAACTGAATTTTTGTCTGAGTAAAGTGTTTTGGAGCCATTCCTCAAATTTTTCTTGGTTATAAATGCGTTCTTGGCGGTGGTCAGTAACAGTGAATCGATTTCCTTTTCGCCGGATAAAGTAAATTCTTTCACCGCGAGCTCCAAGTATTGGTTTCGCCACCGCTATCTTTTCTTCTTCTAAATAATCATAGACAATTTGCTTGTTTTGAACCATTTTAAAAGGAACTAACAAATCAGCAAATCGTCGTTGTTGCACCATAACCTTTGGTAGATAAAATTTGTTTCCAACATGAAAACTGGTGAAGGGAATTATTCTACGTAATTTTCTCTCAGTAATGGATTGTTGATGCTTGTTAGATGTACCTGTGTTGTTAATAACATTAGGAAAATCCGATTCGACTTCTTGCCATGTGTTGTCTTTAAATATTTGTGCCTTTATTTTTTTATTTTTAAAGTCTACGTTGTTTGATGTGAAATATAATAATATTGCATGCTGTCGTTGTCCCTCTTTGTTTAATGCTGCAACCCGAGCTTCAGGATATAAATCTTTCGGGTTTGCTTTATCGTGATAAATGCCAATAGAAATTTCCTGTTCAGTTTTTGATGTTATGAAAATTTCGTTCATTTTTTTGAATTTGGGCAATAAGGAAAACTGAATTGTTTGGGCAATGTGTACCATATTATTGTTTTCGAGTTGCTGAGCAATAGAGATTAAATCTTTTTCGATTCTTGTAATCAATGTGCTGTCTAACTCTATTTTATGAGTGACTGATGTTTTCTGAATCGCTTGAAAACCCTCGACTATTGCACTGAAAATGTTGATGCTTTGTGTCATTTGTCTTTCTTTAATATTATTTGCAAAATGTTCAGTCGCTTCAACCAATGTCTCTGCAATGTTCTTGAGTTGATGTATTTGTTCATCATGTAGTTTAGCTTTTGTCATAAAGACACTCCTGATTTCGAATTATTTTTATAGTTGGTAAAAAGTCTTAGAAGAAAGATCACAAAAAAATACTGTGAATATCATTTATTTCATTTTTGATTACCGTATGCCTCTTGAAACTTCTTGAGTATGTGTTTGAATTCTTGGGATAAGGAATCCGTTAAACTTGAAGGAATTCCCGGCAGATTATTATCTTCTAATTGATTTTTTATTTTAACGAGTATACTTGCAAGTTTATCTGTATGGTCAGTAAAATCTTTGTTTAATTCGATAAGTGAATGTGCAACTGCTCCGGCTCCTTCAGTTATCGATGTAAATGTATAAACGCTTTGAGGAAAATCCCGTTGTTGGACTAATTTTGAAAAGTGGTCGGTTGCTTCGAGCAGTGTTTCCAATATATTTTGTATTTGAAATAGCTGTTGATCTTGTTGGTCTGACATTGTATAGCACCTCTAATTTTTGTGAACATTTTTCCTCATTCTATTATATCGGCTCATATGCGGCAAGTATGAAGAAGATTGAATCGGGTAGTAAATAAAAGATATGTAATTCAAACGTTAATTGACAAAGAGGGTAAATGATAAACAATCCTACGTTCTAATGCTACAAGTCCGATTTCTCCAGGCGTAGGAAGGATTACTGTTTTAAAAAGTATGTTGTAATTTCATTAATAGTGGTGATAAGCGCAAATTATAGTATAATATAACTATTCTATGAACAAAAGTGACGTTGGTACAGAGCTTTTACTAGAGTTTTTGGATATGCCATTACATCATTTTTCTTGATAAAAAGGTAATAAAAAATCGTTAGGATGACAGCAATGAAAAAGGTAAATAAATGGACAGTGCACAATAATTTTATAAAGCGATATCAAAATGGCTACCCTTTAATAACGAAGGATGCGATTGTTTCAGGCGTAGAAATGACGCATGAAGGAGATGTCGTACATTTAGTGGATGAAAATGACCGCTTTATCGCCAAAGCGTATTATGGAAAACAAAATAAAGGCATTGGCTGGGTGCTGACGAACCATAAGCAAACGGAGGTGGATGATGCTTTTTTTCAAAGCTTAATTAAAAAGGCTATCAATACTCGATCTGCGTTTTATAAAAGTGATGATACCAATGCTTTTCGTGTTTTTAACGGAGAAGGTGATGGTATCGGGGGATAGACCATCGATTACTTTGCAGGCTATTATTTGATTAATTGGTATAGCGCTGGCATCTATGCCTATAAAACTTATATTATTCAGGCGCTGAAACAATTGGTTGAGTTTAACGCCATTTATGAAAAGAAACGGTTCCAGAATAAGGGAGCGTACGTAGATGATGATGACTTTGTTGCTGGAACGAGGGGGGAATTTCCTCTCATAGTAAAAGAAAACAATATGCATTATGCCGTTCATTTAAATGATGGCGCGATGTGTGGCATATTTCTAGATCAGCGAGATGTGCGTAAAGTGATTAGAGATACATATGCAAAAGACAAACAGGTATTAAACACATTTTCTTATACGGGAGCATTTTCCGTTGCAGCTTCTCTTGGTGGGGCAACCCAAACAACAAGTGTCGATTTGGCCAAGCGGAGTTTACAAAAAACGATGGAACAACTCAGTCTGAATGGGATAGACATCGATGCGCAACGTATTCATGTAATGGATGTATTCGAATATTTCAAATATGCACGTAGAAAAAAGCTTCTCTTTGATATGGTAATCCTTGATCCACCGAGTTTCGCACGGACTAAAAAATACTCATTTAGTGTGACAAAAGATTATCCTAAGCTAGTAACTGAAGCACTATCTGTTACAGCAAGAAATGGTATTATTGTAGCTTCAACGAATAATGCAACACTTTCTATGAAAAAGTTTAAAACAATGCTTGAAAAAGGTTTCAAAGAACAGCAGGCATCTTACAGAATATTGGAGCAATACACACTCCCCGAGGATTTTAAAATGAATAAACACTTTTTACAAGGAAACTACCTTAAGGTTGTTATCCTTCAAGTGAATGGAGGATGAAGCCCAAAGAAGTGTTTGTCTATAACACTTTTTAAATAATATTATGGATGAATAAACTGCCCAAAAGTGGATTGATGATAATCGTGAAACAGTCGATGAATGGTTGGACGTTGATTAAAAAATAAATATATACAAAGAAAAAATAAGGGCAAATTGTCCTTATTTTTTTCGTCTAGTTTAATATTAGTTGAAATAAAAAAGAATCATTATAGGAATTAACTCTGGATAAGAAGGAAAACCTCCAGTAAAATGAAACCAATTGCTATTATCTTTGGAGGAATAACAATGAGAAAATATGGATTATTACTCTTCACTTTACTTTTAATATTTACAACATCATCAGTGACTAATGCTGAAAAAACTTTCGGTCCCGATGAATGGGAGCAATATCGGATGAACAGTGATAAAAATGCTGTTTATGAGAATGGTTCTGATGCACTGGATGCGAAAACATTTAAAACGGCGAATGAAGTACGTTCGACACCAGTTATTGTTGGGGATCGATTATTTATAGGTAATCACGATTCAGGTGAATTATTTGCATTTGACGTGAATACAGGCGAAAAGATTTGGGAAGAGCAAGCGCCTAACTGGATTCATTCAGAAATGATTTATCATGATGAAAAAGTTTTTGTTGGTTTTGGAAATCGGTTCTTTCAAGACAATGGTATAAGAGGTACAGAGGAAAGTGGTGTTTTAGCTTTAGATGCTGAGTCAGGACAGAAACTTTGGAAATATAATACGGAAGGTGAAGTTATGCCGACACCCGCTTATTATGATGGTCATATATACATAACTACAGGAGACAGGCATCTGTATAAATTAGATCCGGATTCAGGTGATTTAAAACATAAAGAGCCTTTGGAAGGTATTGCAAGTATGTCTTCTCCAAATATAACGGAAGATACATTGTTCGTTGGAGGGAGTACACCATTTCCTTATACATTTACTGCGTATGATTTGGCGGAAGATGATATAGCATGGCAAAAAGATTTTCCTGATGTGATTGCCGGATTAGATGATGTACCGCCGGCTGTTGCTGATGATATCGTGGTGACTACAGCGGTAGAAGGGGAGACTACTGACCCCGAACATTTTATGTATGCGATGGATATAAATTCAGGTGAGCTGCTTTGGAAAGAAAGTTTAGGTAAAGGTGAATTTGTAGAAAACAATAAATCAGGTGCTCCGATGATATATGAAGGCAATATTTACGTAGGAAGTCCTATTACGAAGACGTTTTATGCATATGATTTACAAACAGGCGAGCAATTATGGAAGTTTGAAAATGAAATAATGAAAGCTCCACCAGTAGCGCAGGATGATATTGTTTATTTTACAAATACAAAAGGATACGTTTATGCACTAGATGCTGATGATGGAAATGTATTAGGGAAGAAGGAATTAAACAAGAGAGATGCCTCAGCTACTCCTTTTAACCAAGAAAATGCCAATTCAAGTGCTCCATTATCTCCAGCAGGCCCTGTTATTATGAATAATACTATGTTTGTGGGCAGTCAAGATTCCTATGTATATTCCTTTCCGCTTAAAGATATTACAGCGAGTGAGGAAAGTGATGACGGAAAATTAAAGCAAGATAAAAAACAAATCAATAATATTCGATGGATTGTAGGAATATCGCTAATACTTATCATCGTAATTGGTTGGTACTCAATAAAAAAATTAAACAAACATAATAAGTGATTTAATACGAAATGCCGCAAATATTTATATTGGAAATAAGCCGGAAAGGAGCATTATTATGGAAGTAGTATATTTAGCAGGCGGATGTTTATGGGGAGTACAAGCTTTTATCAAAACTTTACCTGGCGTTCAGTATACAGAGGCGGGTAGAGCCAATGGCACAACAGTTTTTTTAGAAGGGCCTTATGATGGATATGCAGAATGTGTAAAAACAGAATACGATCCGACGGTTGTCACGATTAAAGATTTAATGGGCTTTTTATTTGAAGTTATTGATCCATATAGCTTGAACAAACAAGGTCAGGATGTAGGGGAGAAATACAGAACAGGATTATACAGTGAAAATCCTGAACATTTAAAAGAGGCGGAAGCATTTATTCGAGAAAGAAGTGACAGCGATCAAATAGTTGTTGAAGTTTTACCTCTTACAAACTATGTACGAAGTGCTGAAGAACATCAGGATAGATTAGCTAAATATCCAAATGATTATTGTCATATTCCGGCAGAAATTTTAAATAAATATAAGTGAGAGAGTAGAACGGTATATAAAATGAGGAAAAACATAGAATAAGCACGTTCTTTGAAATAATCATCTAATTCACATAAACTATAGTAAATTGATATTAATAGTTTTTTAGGAGGATGGATACAATGGATTGGAAAGAAATTACAACCATTGAAGAGTGGGACGATATATTAAATAAATCAGCTGAAAAAGATCAGGTTATATTAAAACATAGTACAACCTGCCCTGTTAGCACGAATGCTTTAGATGAATATAACGATTATTTACAAGATCAACCAAATGAAAATATCGATTATACAATGGTAAAAGTAAGAGAATCACGTCCAGTTTCAAATAAAATTGAAGAAGACTTAAACGTAAAACATGAATCACCACAAATTATTTATATTCAAAATAAAGCAAAATATTGGTCAGCAACACATTGGTCAGTAACAAAAGCCCATATGAAAGCAGTCATTGATTAATGAAAATTTAAATCCGGTCCATGTTAACACGTGGATCGTTTTTTAAATTCTTGATGCACTTATAATCTTTTCACAATCCTACGAAATCTACTTTTAAATTGATACCCAGTTTAAATCTATAATATTTTATCAATCCCCTCACTTAAGACATACCTTTTCAAAGAATGATGTACATATCCTATTCAATATCCTTGCCAATCCATCTATACAATTTTATACTTTTGTAAGAAAGTTTTTATGAAGGGATTTCGATAATGATGGGAGCAGCATCCAAAAAGATTGTATTTAAAGAATATATGTTTATGATTATTGGTTCGACACTTGTCGGTTTGGCGTTTAATATATTCTTATTACCAGCACGTTTAGCAGCAGGTGGTGTTTCCGGGCTTAGTACCATTTTATTTGAATTATACCAGTGGAATCCAGCTTACGTGCAATGGCTTTTTAATATTCCGATATTTATTATAGGGTTGATGACTTTAGGCTTACATTTTAGCTTGAAATCAATTGTTGGAACGATTTTTGTTCCTTTAGTCATTTGGCTCACTGCTGATATCCCATTTGCTATTGAAAATCCGCTTCTAGCAGCAATTTATGGTGGGATTATGCTTGGGGTCGGTCTAGGAATTGTTTATCGTGGTGGAGGATCAACAGGTGGTTTAGCTACTGTTGGCCAAATGATTAAGAAATATTCCGGTTTATCAAGTGGTTACTCTCAATTAATTGCAGATGGATTAGTGGTGATTGCTTCCGCTTTTGTATTTAATTTGGAGTTGGCATTATTTGCAATGATCGCAATATACGTGTCGAGCAAAGTAATTGATTTTGTCCAGTTAAAAACAACCTTATCAAAACTAATGCTCATCATTACGGATAAAGAAGATAAAATTCAGCCGATAATTAGTAATGAGATTGACCGTGGATTAACAAAAGTCAGAACAGTTGGCGGCTACTCTAATGCAGAAAAAAGTATGCTATTATGTGTTGCTGAACAAAGAGAGGCCATTTATTTAAAGAAAGTGCTTCAAGAAACAGACCCGTCCGCCTTTGTTATTTTCCTAAATGCTTCCGAAGTACTTGGACGCGGCTTTTCTTTGTCTAAAATGTATAGTGATGAAACTTAGGGAGCAGTTATTTAATAATCCGTATCATCCATTAAATGTGTTAAGTAAATTGTTTGTCTGCTTGAGATAGTAACAATTCTATGATGCAGGAAAGGGGCATGAAAAATGCCGGATAAAGTAATTATTAATGACTATAAAATAAAGACGAAACAATTGGAGATAAACACTTTAGAGCAGGATCGAAAGAAATTAAACATGACTTTTCAAGTATTTCACGAAAATTATCATGATGTGACTACATTGTTGTATCAAAATGATTTTAAGGTAGAAGTCCCTTCACATCAGCTCCAATTTTCTGCTGTTATTCATCGGTACTCTACATCGATTGATAATTTATATAAAGAAAATGCGATTGGAACTTTTGATTTAGAATTAGTGGAAAAAGCGTAAGTACAGGGGTTGGATTTTCAACGAGAGCAAGATAATCGAGTGCAGCGGAATGCATTGGACTTATTACAAGAATCATCATGAAAAAAAGACTTAAGCAACACGAGAAGTGTTTTGCCTAAGTCTTTTTTGATTTATTATTTTGATGCCTGAGCAGTAAGGTTCATTGCATGAATTTGGCCAACATGATTGGCTTCATGGAAAATTGCGAAGGTTACTAATCCTCCAACTGTTTCTTGACCTAATAACGGCTTTTCTAGCTTTTGTTCAAATTGTTCAGCTGGAATTTGCTTAAACCGCTCCAACTGATCAGCCAATTGGTCCGTTAAAGTACCAACATCTGGAACATCTCCAGTCCAGTCTGCAGGCTTCGTTCCATTTGCAAACAAATCATAATAATGACTAGGGATATGTTGCGTTTTTTTAGGGAAGCCGAACAGAAATTGCTCAGTTGTCGTTAGTACATGCCCAATATGCCAATGGATCGTATTGTTAAACCCTTTAGGTTGTACTTCCATTACACTGTTCTCTAAATTATTGATATCTCTTAACAATCCATTTCGTGTTACATTGAATTGTTGCGTTAAGTAATCGCTCATTGAACTCTCTCCTTTACAAACATTGATTTACTAACGTTTGTAAAACCTATCATAACATGATGAAAATTGCTTTTACAAATAAGGAAATCAGGTGAATGTTTTACTAATATGAAAGAATTTGATAAGTTAAATAAGTTTTTTTAAATATTATCTATAATAGAAGCTACTAGACCCTATTGACATTCATAATTGATTGTGCGAATAATATGGGAGTGTGCTTTTTTAAAAAATGCACTGTTTGAAAGAAATAGATAAAAATTTATGCTCTATTAAAAACAAGTGCACGAAAAAATACAAACATAAAATGATATAGGGTAAATAGGCAATCAGATGCCT
>DATGUH010000185.1:0-4848 GCA_035301445.1 Pseudogracilibacillus sp.
CTTTGGATCTTTAGCCATTTCAACAGAAGCATAAAAACTGTTCATATCGATATGAAAAATAACGCGATGGTTCTTCATATTATGCCTTCCTCTTTTATCAATCTTTATTAGCGCTAAGTTTCACAATTTCTAATATAAAATGTGATAAATTCACCAAATGGTCTGTATGAATACGTTCTTTTGTAGTATGAATGTTTTCATAACCGACACAAAGATTTGCAGTCGGAATTCCATATCCATTAAATATATTCGCATCACTTCCACCACCGCTTTCAATTAGCTCAGAAGGTAAATTTGCTTTTTCAGCAGCAAGTTGTGCAACTTTTACCACCTGTGAAGATGGTTCATGTGAAAAACCAGGATATGCGATATCAATATTTAATTCGGCACTACCTCCATATTGATTCGTAGCTTCATTAAAAGTTTCTCTCATATGGTCAAGTAGTGCTTCTAATTTTTCTTCTTTTAAAGAACGAGCTTCAGCGACAATGTCTACTTGATCTACAACGACATTTGTTTCTGTACTTTTACCACCTTTAAAATAACCAATATTCGCGGTTGTTTCTTCATCAATTCTGCCAAGCTTTGTCTTTGCAATAGCTTTGGCAGCAACTGAAATTGCAGATATTCCTTTTTCTGGCGCAACGCCTGCATGTGCTGCAGTTCCTGTAACCGTCGCATTGATTTTAGCTTGATATGGCGCTGTAGTTACAAGTGAACCGACTGCACCATCGCTATCCAAGGCATAACCATATGTAGCCTGAAGTAAGGATTGATCAATAACTTTAGCACCCATTAAACCAGATTCTTCCCCAACTGTAATGACAAATTGAATTGTTCCATGTGCTAGATCTTGTTCTTTTATTTGACGAATGACTTCCAATAAAACTGCAATACCAGCCTTATCATCTGCACCTAGAATTGTTGTGCCGTCTGAAGTAATATAGTCATCATTTATTTGAGGTTGAATTTGTTGGCCAGGTGTTACTGTGTCCATATGACAAGTAAAAAATATTGGATCCACATGCTCTACATTTCCAGGTAATGTACAAATTAAATTATTTGCCTCATGATCAATGTGTTTAGTCGCCTCATCCTCCTTTACTTCTAAGCCAAGTGCAGTGAATTTCTCTTGTAATAACGTATTGATTTTAGCTTCAAATTTTGTTTCAGAATCTACTTTTACAAGTTCTATAAACTCGTTGATTAAACGTTCCTTATTCATATAATAACCCTTTCTATAACGGCATATTGCCATGTTTTTTCTTTGGACGTGTTTCCGATTTATTAGCAAGCATTTGAAGGCCTTGATGAATTTTTAACCTTGTTTCTCTTGGGTCAATCACATCATCAATCATGCCAAGACCTGCGGCAATATAAGGGTTAGCAAATCGTTCCTTATATTCTTCAATCTTTTTATTTCTTGTTTCTTCTGGATTCTCACTTTCTGAAATCTCTTTATTATAAATAATGTTAGCCGCTCCCTCTGGTCCCATGACAGCAATTTCAGCATTAGGCCAAGCATAAACAAGGTCTGCACCAATGGACTTACTATTAAGGGCCACGTATGCCCCCCCAAATGCTTTACGAAGAATGACAGTTATCTTAGGAACAGTTGCCTCTGAAAAGGCGTAAAGTATTTTAGCCCCATGTCTGATAATACCACCATGTTCTTGTTTTATACCTGGAAAGAACCCTGTAACATCTTCAAGGGTTAAAATCGGCACATTAAAAGCATCACAAAAGCGAATAAATCGTGCTGCTTTATCACTGGAATCAATATCTAAACCTCCAGCCATATATTTAGGCTGATTACAAACAAGTCCAATGGATTGGCCTCTAATTCTAGCAAATCCAACAACGATATTTTTAGCAAATTCCTTATGAAGTTCAAAAAAGCTATTTTCATCCACGATTTCTTCAATTACTTTTTTAACATCGTATACACTTCTGTCATCATAAGGCACTATCTCGATTAAGCTACTACGATTTTCGTCATCACTTTCTGCCTTATATGGAAGTTTCTTTGGTGAACTCCCTTGCTGATCTGGCAGATAATTTAACAATGATTTTACCATATCAAGTGCTTCTTCTTCAGACTTAGCATTTAAGTGAGCATTACCACTTTTGGTATTATGAACGAGAGATCCTCCTAAGTCTTCGGATGATATTTGTTCACCTGTTACAGTTTCAATAACCTTAGGTCCAGTTATAAACATTTTCGATGTTTCTTCCACCATAATAATGACATCTGTTAGTGCAGGGGAATATACAGCACCACCTGCACTAGGACCCATAATGACTGATATTTGTGGTATTACACCAGAGTAAATGGCGTTACGATAAAACACTTCTCCATAACCATCAAGAGATGATACACCTTCCTGAATTCGGGCTCCTCCTGAATCGTTTAATCCGATAAATGGGAAACCATTTTTAGCGGCTAAATCCATGGCATTAGTAATCTTTTTTGCATGCATTTCACTAAGTGCACCGCCGTATACTGTAAAGTCTTGGGCAAATAAATACACCGGTTGTTGATTAATAGTTCCATAACCCGTAACTACACCTTCTCCTTTTACATGATTTTCCGTATCATAAGTAAATTCTCTTGATTCCATAAACGGATTCAATTCCACAAAGCTGTCTTCATCTAATAAATAACGAATCCGATCTCTCGCGGTTTTTTTTCCTTTTTGATATTGTTTTTCAATTCGGTGGCTACCACCACCTAATTCTACTTCACGTCGTTTTTTATATAATTCATCTATTTTATCATACATATCCATCTGTTAATGCTTTCCTTTCATCGGTTGAGATAATTCATATAAAACTCCGTTAGCGGCTTTGGGATGAATAAAGGCGACTTTAGCACCTTCTGCCCCTATTTTTGCCTGTTCATCAATTAAATGTATACCATCACTTTTTAAATGTTCTAGGCGCTGGTCAATATCGTCTACCTCTAGTGCAATATGATGAATTCCTTCTCCCTTTTTATGAATAAACTTTTGAATAGGTGAATCATTATGTAATGGTTCTAGTAATTCAAAGCGGGTGTCACCTATTTTTAAAAAGGCAATCTTAACACCTTCACTATGTACTTGTTCTATTTGTTCCAATTCCAATTCAAGAGCACTTGTATAAAAGGGCAGCACCTCATTAATCGAGTGAACTGCGATACCGATATGAGCGATTTTTTTAATAGGTGGTTTCGTCACAAATATCCCTACCTTTCAGTAAATATGCTATACTTTTACTTGTTCAAATGGGTTATTGGGGTTAAAATGTATTAAGATAAAGAATTATGTAAGGAGGCATGTAACTTGGCTAAGAAACAAGCAAAACATGTTGTTAACTCATCAAAACCAAAACGCAAATCAAAACGTGAGCGAAGAATGAAGTTTTTTGTCTATGTAATGGTTGTTGCCATGCTTTTATCCCTATTTACCGCTGGCTTGTCATTTTTCTAAAAAATATTAAAAGGAAGGAGCCTTTATTTCTCTCCGCGTTTCCTTCCTTTATTTTGCTTCACAGTATGAACATCAGATTTTTTGAATTTCTTTTTCAGAATTAAATACTCTTCTAATAAAAATAATAACTGAAATAAATTCGCTCTAGTTTCAAATGTTTCAGCTGTTTTTGGTAATTCCTGACTTTTAAATGCTTTTTTTAATTCATTTAACTTTTCTAAGTATATACTAGCAGTATTACCTGGATGAACAACTTCCGCAAGCTGATCAAAGAAATCAGAAATAAGAATGGACACATCATCTTTTTTCGGAAGCCTAGTAACGATTGGTAACATCTGTTGTAACAGGTTAAATTGGGCTTTCCGCATTTCAAAATAATTGAAAAACGAGTGGTCATCTCTGAGCATATGATTTTCTTTATCACGTTCTACCAATTCTTCTGTTTCTTCAAATATTTCTTCTAAATGCGTAATTTCTTTACCGTCCCAATCCATATGTTCTTCGCGGATGTAACGAGCAATTTCTCGTAATACGATTCGGAAATTATCCTCTACTTTGTTCTGTAAAGACTTTAGCTGTTTATCTAAGCTTGGCATATATAAGTTGACTAAGAGTCCTGTGCCAATACCAATGACGATTAAAATAAGTTGGTTATATATAAATCCTGTTTTTACAGTTCCAAAAGCATAAATATTTAGTGTTATTACAGTGCTGGTCATAATTCCTTTTTCAATTTTTAAAAATATCGTTGTCGGAATAAATACAGCAAGTAATAAACTTAGTACGATTGCAGAGTAACCGAGCAACTCAAAAAAAATAGCTGAAAATAAAATAGAGAGTAAGCAAGCTAAAAAGCGATGTGTAGCAGTTTCAACAGATTTCTTTCTGGAGGGCTGAATACATAAAATTGCAAGTAAACCAGCCGTAGCTACATTTGTCACTCCAATTAATTGAGCAATCGCAATTGCAATCGGTGTGGCGATTGCTGTTTTTATAGTTCGATAGCCAATCTTCACGTTCCTAGCTCCTTATTTGTAAAAATAAGACTGCCCAATCGACAGTCTTATATAGATATGTTCTATTATACTTCTTCACAATGTTCATCAAAGATTTGTTGTAATTGCACAATAACATCCATCGGTGTTGATCCTTCGATGTCATGTCTTTCCAACATCGTAATGATTTTACCGTCTTTTAACATTGCCATGGAAGGAGAAGATGGTGGATATCCTTCGAAATAAGTACGTGCTTGTTCTGTTGCTTCTCTATCTTGACCAGCAAATACCGTTACAAGATGATCAGGTCTTTTATCATAATGAATAGCATTCGCAGCCGCTGGTCTAGCAACTCCACCAGCACATCCACATACGGAATTAAT
>DATGUH010000186.1:0-19002 GCA_035301445.1 Pseudogracilibacillus sp.
CGACGTTCGTAAGTTCGTTTTAATGCTTCCTTTCGTCGCCATGCATCAATTTTTGCATGGTTCCCTTCTAACAGCACGTCTGGTACTTTCATTCCTTTATATTCTGCAGGACGAGTGTAGTGAGGATGTTCCAACAAACCTGTTGAAAAGGAATCTTCAACAGCCGATGATTGATTGCCAAGTACATCGGGCAATAATCTGACCACACTATCTGTTACAGCAAGTGCACCTATTTCTCCGCCTGTCAACACGAAATCGCCTATCGATATTTCATCTGTAACCAGACTTTCCCTGATTCTCTCATCATACCCTTCATAATGGCCACAAATAATGATTAAGTGTTCTTCTTGAGAAAGTTCTTCTGCTTTTCTCTGTGTATATCTTTCACCTTGCGGGCACATTAAAATAATACGGGGATTCGTCTTTGGCCGTCTTTGCTTAACATATGAGGTGCAATCAAAAATAGGCTGCGGAGTTAATACCATGCCTCCTCCGCCGCCATATGGAGTATCATCTACTTTATGGTGTTTATTGTTTGAAAATGTACGATAATCGATCAGATCATAGCTAAACTTTTCTTTTTCTTCAGCCCTTTTGAGAATAGAACTTTGAAAAGATCCTTCAAGCATTTCAGGAAATAAGGTCAAAATATCGATATGCATTAGTCAATTAATCCTTCCATTAGTTCAATTGTCACCTTTTTATTTTGGACATCTACTTTTTTTACGACATCGGCAATATAAGGAATTAAATATTCTTGTTCTTTTTCATCTTGAACAATCCATACATCATTGGCACCGGGTGCTAGAATAGAAGTGATTTCTCCTAACCTCATCCCTTCTGTTGTTACCATTTCACAGCCAATAATCTCATGATAATAATATTCGTTCTCTTTCAATTGTTTTTGTTGACTAGCCTTAATATATAAATGACTACCTTTCCATTCTTCCACTTGTTGAATGGATTCATAACCTTCAAACTGAACTAGCAACTGCTGTTTATGATTGCGCGATTTTTTGATAATCAATTCCAATTCTTTATCTTCAAGGGGTAAATATACTATTTCCCCTGGATTAAAACGACTATTAAAGTCGGTAGATGGATTGATTTTAACTTCTCCTTTAATTCCATGCGTATTCATAATTGTTCCTATTATATACATGTGTGCTTCACCTATTTTACTTATCTTCTATCTTTACGACAACATCGTCTTTAACAATAATGGATTGTTCTTTCGTTATCTCTTTCCAATTATCGCCAACTGTAACATCTACTAAACCATTAACCTCTTTTTCAACAATTTCACTACCAATTTCCAAAATATCTAGCTGTTCAAGTTGAAAGTCTAAAAGCTCCAATTGTTTATTACGTCGTTCTATTTCATCGTCAAAACGTTCCTTTATTTCTTGATCCGAGGCAGAGAATTTATGTTTTAATTTACGTTGCTCAAATAATAACTGTTGGCTTTCACGATCTAGTCTTTCCTTATCAGCAATAAACTTGTCATAAAGATTTTGTTTACTGTTTTCAGTAATAACTTGTTTCACATAAACAGTTTTTAAGATTTTCATACAGATCCCGCCTTATTCTATTGTCCATAATAGATAGAGAAAAGTACTATGAGCTCAGTGAAATATTAATAATTTCCAAATGAGGTGTTTAAAAAAAGAGGATAATGGGGGAACATTTCTCCCCCCAATAAATAAGTTACATGATGTCCAAGTATACCCGCTTTTGTTTCTCCGTTTTAGCAGAGTACACAATCGTACGGATTGCTTTAGCAATGCGGCCGTTTTTACCTATAACTTTACCGACGTCCGCTTCATTAACTGTTAGATGATACACAAGTTTTTTAGCTTCTTCTTTCTCCTCGATAACAATATCTTCAGGATAATCCACTAATGGCTTGACAATGGATTCAATTAACAGTTCCAAGCTTATCACATCACTTTACTACTTATTATTTTTTGCATCATGAAGTTTCTGCATCAAACCTTGAGTAGAAAACAAGTTACGAACTGTATCGCTTGGTTTAGCACCTTTAAGCATCCAGTCCAATGCTTTTTCTTCGTCAACTTTTACTGTTGCCGGTTCACTTGCTGGATTATATGTTCCAATCTCTTCAATATTTCGTCCATTGCGCTGATATCTAGAATCTGCTACAACTATACGATAAAAAGGGTTTTTCTTATAACCCATTCTTTTTAGACGGATTTTAACTGCCATCTTTCTTCCACCTCCATTACTACAATTCTTGCATACTTTAAAGATTCTAACATAGCTTTTTCGTCCTGTAAAGTACTTTTACATGACAGCAGTAAAAACCATTGCCTAATCCAGTAAACCAAGTAACTATTTGGATGATAAAACGTTGAAGGAAAGATTCTCTAGTTCACGGATTATGACATAATCGAGGCCGATTTTCATTATGAGACGCAGTAGTTCACGGATTATGACATTATCGAGGCTGATTTTAAACAAACACTTCTATTATCTGACTGCATGCAATGAAAATACGGGGCCTCCACACAAAAACATGCTTCTATTTTTAAAAGTCAAGGTTACCTTGAAGCTACAATAGAAGCACGTTCTTATTTACATAAATGGAAACGGCATTCCCTTGCCTTTTCCTTTCTTACCTTTTTGCATATTAGTCATTTGTTTCATCATTTTCTTCATCTCATTGAATTGTTTTAACAGACGATTTACTTGAGAAACATTTGTGCCAGAACCTTTTGCAATTCTTTTTTTACGGCTTGCATTCATAATAGAAGGATCTTGTCGTTCTTGTTTGGTCATTGATTGTATAATCGCTTCAACATGTACAAGTTGTTTTTCATCAATATTGATATTTTTCAACTGTTTCTTACCTGCACCTGGGATCATCGATAATAAATCATCAAGTGGTCCCATTTGCTTAACCTGTCCCATTTGTTCCAAAAAGTCATCAAAAGTAAACGACATCGTACGCATTTTTTCTTCAAGTTGTTTCGCTTGTTTTTCGTCTACGTTTGTTTGTGCCTTTTCAATCAGGGTAAGGACATCACCCATTCCGAGGATACGGGAAGCCATTCGTTCTGGATGAAACGTCTCAATTTCATCGAGTTTCTCGCCTGTTGCAACATATTTAATCGGCTTATCTGTTACAGCTTTTATAGATAGTGCTGCACCACCGCGCGTATCTCCGTCCAATTTAGTAAGTACCACACCGCTAATGTCTAATTCTTCATTGAAATTCTCGGCAACATTTACAGCATCTTGACCTGTCATAGAGTCAACGACAAGAAAAGTTTCGTCCGGATTTACTGTTTCTTTAATTCCTTTAATTTCGTCCATGAGTGCATCATCAACATGTAAACGTCCAGCAGTATCGATTAAAACGTAATCATAATGTTCTTCTTTTGCATACTCAATTGCTTTTTTACTGATTTCTACAGGGTCTGCTTCTGTCCCCATTTCGAATACAGGCATATCGAGCTGCTTACCGAGTGTTTGTAACTGTTGGATAGCAGCTGGTCGGTAAACGTCACAAGCAACTAGTAATGGTTTTTTATTAAATTGCTTGCGAAGTAAATTTGCCAATTTTCCAGTAGTTGTTGTTTTACCTGCCCCTTGTAAACCACTCATTAATATGACGGTTGGAGGTTTGTCACTTTGGGCAATTTTACTTGCTTCTTTCCCCATCAAATTCGTTAATTCATCTTGAACAATTTTAATGACTTGTTGACCAGGCGTGAGGCTTTCCATTACCTCTTTTCCGACTGCCCGTTCCTTTACTGTCTTGATGAAATCTCGTACAACTTTAAAGTTAACGTCTGCTTCCAGTAAGGCTAGTCGTACCTCTCTTGTCATTTCTTTTACATCTTGCTCGCTTACTTTTCCTTTTCCAGTTATTTTCTTAACTGTTTCTTGCAAACGGCTTGAAAGTCCTTCAAATGCCATCTGGATTCACTCCTAATCGATTTTCTTAATCGCGTCAATCAACTGCGTTATATGATCAGATGTCTGGTTTGATATCTCTGTTTCTAATGATTTGAGCAGTGACTGTCTCCGCTTAAATTTATCGTACAAACCTAATTTTTCTTCATAAGAAACAAGTGTTTTTTCTGTCCTTCTTATCGTATCATAAACAGCTTGTCTTGACACTTCCATTAACTCTGAAATTTCACCAAGTGAATAATCCTCTCGATGGTACATGTCAATATAGGTAGTTTGTTTATTCGTTAAAAGCGGGTAATAAAAGTCATAGAGCATATTGATTTTCGTTGTGTTTTCCAGCACCTATCATCATCCTCGTCATTGTTAACGGCAATTTTACTCTGAAGCCTCTTCTTCCATCATGTCGGAAAATAATCCGTACACAAAACTATGCGCATCAAATCGCTTTAAATCATTTATTTTTTCTCCAAAACCAACCAGTTTAACCGGTATATCAAGCTCATTACGAATGGCAAGAACGATACCACCTTTAGCTGTTCCATCTAACTTTGTTAAAATAATGCCAGTGACATCTGTCGCTTCTTTAAATGTTTTTGCTTGGCTTAGTGCATTCTGTCCCGTAGTAGCATCGAGTGCGAGCAAGACTTCGTGCGGGGCTCCCGGTGCTTCACGGTCGATAATACGATGAATTTTTTCTAGCTCCTTCATTAAATTCACCTTATTTTGCAGTCTTCCTGCCGTATCACAAATAAGTACATCTGCTTTTCTCGATCTAGCTGCATTGATTCCGTCATAGATTACAGCGGCAGGATCACTCCCCTCGCTTTGTTTAATAACATCCACTTCGGCACTTTTCCCCCATTCTTCCAGTTGTTCAATGGCACCTGCACGAAATGTATCTCCAGCAGCTAAAATAACCTTTTTACCATCTGCCTTTAATTGAGAAGCTAATTTACCAATAGATGTCGTTTTTCCAACACCATTAACACCAACGACAAGATATATCGTCAATCCGTCTTTTTCTTCTGCTAATGCTTCAATCGATTCATCGTCATCTCCGTAATAAATATCTACGAGCTTTTCAGAAATGACATCAATAACTGCTTCTGTTTCTTTTATATTGCGGCGCTTTACTTCAAACTTCAACTCCTCAATCAGATCCATTACAGTATTAATACCAACATCAGATAAAATCAATACCTCTTCAAGCTCTTCAAAAAAATCTTCATCCACTTGACGATAACGTGCCATTAAGTCATTGATTTTATCGGTAAATGATTTCCGCGTCTTTTTCATTCCTGCTGTATAAGTTTCCTGTTCTTCTTGATCTTTTTCTTTTGTAAATTTGCTTGTTAACTTTTTAAAAAAACTCATCGATTTTCTCCTTTATTTCTCCATTAAGTTGTTGCTACGAGCGGAGTTGCTTCCTCTAGTTTCACAGAAACAAGTCTAGATACTCCAGATTCTTGCATTGTAACTCCATAAAGTGCATTTGCTTCTTCCATAGTTCCCTTTCGATGTGTAATCACAATAAATTGTGTTTTTGTACTGAAATTTCGTAAATACTTTCCAAACCGCTCTACATTTGCCTCATCTAGTGCCGCATCTACTTCATCCAATATACAAAATGGAACTGGTCGTACATGGAGGATAGCAAATAAAAGTGCTATAGCTGTTAACGCTCTTTCACCACCAGACAATAATCCTAATGTTTTTAACTTTTTCCCTGGTGGTCTGGCAGATATATCTATACCAGTTTCCAACATGTCTTCCGGGTTGGTTAATTGCAAGGATGCATACCCACCACCGAATAATTGTGTAAACACATCACTGAATGCATTTTGAATCTCTTGGAACACTTCACTGAACCTTTTCGTCATTTCTTCATCCATTTCTCGGATAACTTGATATAATGTATCTTTTGCTTCTAATAGATCTTCTTGTTGTGTCCGTAAAAATGATTCTCTTTCCCTCAGACGTTCTAGTTCTTCAATTGCTCCCAAATTAACGGACCCTAGCCTTTCTATCGCCGTTTTAAGGGATTCTACCTGTTCTGTTGCCTCATTTATATTTTCAACAGGTTCATAATTTTCCTGTGCTCTTTCATACGTCATTTTATAAGAGGACTGCAAACGATTCAAATGATTTTCAACTGTTACATCTAAACGATTTGCTTGTACTTCTTTTTCTTGTAATTGCTTTGTAAGAGATTCTAGTTTTTGTTGCATTCCTCTTAATTCATTTTCCTCATCATTCGTCTCTTGTACAATTTGTTCACGTTTTACTTGATCTGCTTTTAAAGTTTCTGAAATGGTTTCTTTCGCTTGTTGAAGTTCAGTTATTTTTGCTTTCAAATTTTGATCACGTTGTTCTCGCTCTTTTTCATCCATGATAGCTGACAACTCTGTTTCTGTAGATTGCAATTGATCATACGTTTCATCATATTGTTGCAAAAGTGTGTCATATCTATCTTGAATAGCTTTTTTACGTTCTTCTTTTTCAGCCTGTTTTATCTTTAACTCATAAAGTTCATCTTCAGTTATTTTTTCATCTTGTTCCAATGTCTGTTTTTGTTCTGTAAGATTTTGTATTTCATAATCCTTAGCTTCTAAATCTGTATTCACTTGCTTCTGTTTGTCCAATAGAGTGTCATATTGCTCATTTAAACGTTCATATTCCCGCTGATACTGTGTAGTCATCGTTTCAAAATTCTTCACTTCAGATAAAGCACGAGAGTATTTTAATGCTACATCATGCAATGTAGATTGTGCTTCATCAAGTGTCGATTTTGTATTTTCGATTCTTTGAATTGTTTCATGTTGTTCTTGTTCTATATGTTCGATTGTTTCTTTTTGCATCTTTAACTTTTTTTCAAAAGCAGTGGTTCTTTCAGTAAAATCTTGCAATGTCTTTGTCAACTCTGCTATTTCTTTTTCACGAGTAAACAAAGATTGATTATTATTCTTTTTTGCACCACCTGACATTGAGCCACCTGGAAAAACAACATCTCCATCCAATGTAACGATTCGGAATCTCCGGTTCATAACAACAGCTATTTGGTTTGCGTGCTGCAGTTGATCTGCAACGATGACATTTCCCAGTAAATAAAACTTCAGCCGATCATAAACTTTATCCGTTTCAATTAAATCAGCAGCAATTCCAACAAAACCTGGTTGCTCTTCCAATTGCAAAGCTAAACGAGATGGGATATTTTTTGGTGAGATAGATTGTAATGGCAGAAATGTTGCACGTCCTTTGTTTTCCTGCTTTAACCACTTAATTCCATTTCTAGCTGCTTGATCATTTTCCACAACGATATATTGCGCTTGTGCACCTAGTACCGTTTCCATAGCTGTCATATAACGGTTGGGAACTTGAATCAAATCAATCACAGCACCTAAAACATTTTGTATAGCGCCGCGGTCTTTTGCTTTTAAGATTTCTTTAGCCCCGAAATAAAATCCTTGGTAACTGTCTTTCATCTCTTCTAACATTTCTTTTCGTGATGTCAATCTTGCTATTTTTTCATTACCGACTGCTAATTTCTCTTGCATTTTTTGCAATGATTCCCGCTCATTTTCTAATTGAGCTTGCAATTCTTTTCTTGTAGTCTCTAGTTGAACAAGTTCATCCTTGTAATGATCCCGTTTAACTGTCCATGCTTCTTTTTCTTTTGCAAGTGTTGTCTCATCTTTAGCTGATAGCTGATAAGATTTTTGCTGTTCTTCTTCTTGAACTTTTAATTGTACCTTTTGATCTTCCAAACGTTTAAGTTCATTTTTAGTTATAGCTTGTTCATTCAACTGTTCAATATAATCTGATTTTAAATGTTCTATCGAAGCATCTAGTTTTTCAGGAGTAACGGATAACTTTTGTTCTAGTTTGTCCACCGATTCTTGCAAATTACGTGTTTCATTTGACGCTTTGTCAAGCTCTTCTTTTTCTTTTAAACATAATTGATTCAACTCTGTAAGACGAGACTTAGTAGATTGTTTCTGCTCATTTAACTTTGTTTTATTTTCCTTTTCATGTTTTGTTTGCTCCAAAAGCACATCCCGGTCGCCTTCAAATTGTTTGAGTTGTTCTGTATTGTTAAGCAATTCCTCTTGCTTTTTTGCAACACGCTCCTCCAACTCTTGAATTTGTTCACGAGCTGCCGTTAATTGTGCTTCTTTATTTTGAATGCTAGTCTTTTTTTCTAGAGTTGCTTTTTCCCCTGATTCAACTTCCATTAATGCTTGTTGCCATTCTGAATGGAGAGTACCTATTTGTGTAACAAGAAGAGAAATTTCTGTTTGTTTTAAATGTGCTTGATGCTTTTTATATTTTCGTGCAGCTTCTGCTTGTTTTTCCAATGGTTCTAACTGTTGAGTGATTTCATGTAATATATCCTCAACTCTATCTAAATTATCTTCTGTGTCCATCAGTTTGAACTCTGCTTGTTTTTTTCGCTGTTTATATTTTAATACACCAGCTGCTTCTTCAAAAACAGCTCTCCGATTTTCCGGCTTAGAACTAAGAATTTCATCAATTCTGCCTTGCCCAATAATAGAAAAAGATTCTTTTCCAAGTCCTGTGTCCATGAATAAATCTATTATATCCTTTAAACGGCATGGTTGTTTATTAAGGTAAAATTCGCTCTCCCCAGAGCGATACACACGTCTTGTTACATCTACTTCTTGATAGTCGATCGGTAATTGCGCTTCTTCATTATTCAAAATAAGTGACACTTCAGCAAAGTTTAATCCTTTGCGCGTTTCACTTCCTTGAAAAATAATATCCTCCATTTTTTGACCACGCAAAGATTTTGCTGACTGCTCTCCAAGCACCCAGCGAATAGCGTCTATCACATTACTTTTTCCACTGCCATTTGGACCGACAACAGCAGTAACGCCTGGAACGAAATCCATTTGAATACGTTCCGCAAATGATTTAAAACCGATTGTCTCCATTCGTTTCAAGAACATGCTCATTCTCCTCAAACATAACCGTTAGATTGGATTATAAAATACCTAAATCGTTTTGAATAGGTTGTAATATCTACTTTCTCATTGTAAACTAAAAATAATCATTTTTACAGATGTAAATCAATAAATGGGGTGAATATGTGAGTTTAGAACAACCTTCTATAGAAAATTTAACTATTATCCTCGATGAATTAAAACAACATTTAGGTGTTGCAAATCAAGCTCTCTTTGATGCAGAGGATTATAACTTAGAAAAATATGAGGACTTGAAATTCTTATATGATCATATTGTGAAATCAGAAACACTTAGTCCTCAACAAACAGATGCATTTATACAAGAATTACGATCTGTTCGTAAATAATGTTTATTCAGCAGGCTGTCTCTAAAAAAGGGACAGCCTGTTTTATATTGGTTTAAACATTTCAGTCAAGTTCATCATACATTTTGCTCTGTAGATTCAGAACCATGTAAGTTAGTTTAATTGATTCATCAAGGTAAATGCTCCATTACTCCACTCATTCAATAAGTTTATGACTTTTTCAGAAGGCGAATCATCTCTGAAGCTGCATGTTGTTCCGCTTCTTTTTTAGACTTACCTTGTCCGACTGCACGTTGTTCATTTACTAACACTTCTGCACTAAATTTCCTTTCATGTGAAGGTCCTTCCTGCTTAATAATATGATAAGATAATGTATTGTCCTTTTCTTTTTGAACCATTTCTTGTAATTTTGTTTTATAATCCATCTCATATGAAAAAGCATCAGTTTTAATATTCGGAAAGACATGTTTAAGAAGGAAATTTTGACTGACTTCCATACCTTGGTCTAGATATAAAGCACCTAAAAAAGCTTCAAATATATCTGCAAGTAAAGCTTGACGTTTTCTTCCGCCCGTTCTCTCTTCACCTTTACCAAGTAACACATAATGACCAAAATCAAGTGTCTCAGCAAAGTGATATAAGGATTCTTCACATACGATTTGGGCTCGAAAACGTGTCATTTCTCCTTCAGCCATTTCTGGATAATTCATAAATAAATAATCAGAAACGGCTAATTCTAATACTGCATCCCCTAGAAATTCCAGTCTTTCATTGTCTCTCAAATGTTTATATTGATGCTCATTCACATAAGATGAATGTGTAAATGCTTGCTGTAATAATGTTTTATTCGTGAATGGAAGGGAAAGTTTTGTAGTAAATTGTTCAACATCCATCATTTCGTCTCACCTTTCTTGATACGTTTTATTAGTTGTGGAGCTATTTTCGTATACCTAAGTATCACCACTTTCAAAGAATTATTTTAATTCTTTTTTGACTTTGTATAGCTGTTCTTTATATGAAAATGAAAAGCCTCGCAAAAGCGAGACTATTATGTTGTAGTACAAATTGTATGTATACTACTTTTTCATTTTGTTATTGTTTATCATTAATATAATTGACAGCGTCTCCTACTGTTTTGATTTGTTCTGCATCCTCATCAGCAATTTCAAGATCAAATTCATCTTCTAATTCCATAACAAGTTCAACAACATCTAATGAGTCAGCTTCCAAATCATCATTGAAAGAGGCTTCCATTGTAACTGCAGATTCTTCTACATCCAGTTGATCAACAATAATCTCTTTCACTTTATCAAATACTTCAGACATTCTCTCTCACCTCCCAACCATAGTATATGTGAATTCATTAAAAAATACTAGAATTTTCTTTACATCACCATGCCACCATCAATATGAATGGTTTGTCCAGTAATATAGGCTGCATCATTTGAGGCAAGAAAGCAAACAACATTAGCAATATCTTCTGGCTGCCCTAATTTTTCGAGCGGAATTTGTTTTAATATTTCTGCTTGTTGTTCTTCCGTTAAAGCATCTGTCATATCCGTCGTTATAAAACCAGGTGCTACCGCATTAACCAAAATATTACGCGAAGCCAATTCTTTCGCATTTGACTTAGTAAGCCCAATTAACCCTGATTTGGCTGCTACGTAATTGGCTTGACCAGGATTTCCAGAAACCCCAACTACAGATGCTACATTAATGATTTTTCCTGCTCGTTGTTTCATCATTGGACGTGCAGCTGCTTTAGTACATAAAAACGCCCCTTTTAAGTTCGTTTCTACTACTTGATCAAATTCTTCTTCTTTCATACGTAATAACAAGTTATCTTTCGTAATGCCTGCATTATTAACGAGGATATCTAGGCTACCAAACGTCTTTGTTACTTCTTTAATCATGCTTTTTACAGAGCTTTCATCCGCAACATTTGCTTGGATTTTTATCGCCTGCACACCAAGAGTTTCAATAGCTTCTACAGTTTCTGCAGCTTTTTCTTCACTACCTGCATAATTTACTGCTATATTTGCACCTCTTCTAGCAAGCTCAAGTGCAATTGCTTTACCGATTCCACGAGATGAACCAGTTACGAGTGCTGTTTTCCCTTGTAAATCCATCAAATTCACTCCTTATACCATGTTAAAAATGCTTCCAATGATGCAGGGTCATTTACTTGGAATATCTTTTGGCTACGGTCAATTTTCTTAACGAGACCAGATAGGACTTTTCCTGTTCCTACTTCGACAAAAGCATCTACTCCTGCTGCTATAATATTACGAATGGATGATTCAAATTGAACAGGAGAATACAATTGTTTGATTAATAATTCTTTCACTTTATCTTTTTTGATCGTCTCTTCAGCTGTCACATTCGCATATAATGGAATCGCAGCATCTTTTATTTCTACATTATCCAAATGCTTTTGAAATTCGTCATTCGCTGGTTGCATTAACTTTGAATGAAAAGGACCACTCACATTTAATGGGAGTACTCGTTTTGCGCCTGCTTCTTTTAGTAACCCTACAGCCTCTTCGATACCTGTTTTAGAACCGGAAATAACAATCTGACCTGGACAATTTAAATTTGCTATTTCAACGACTTCCTGTTCATTCACTTGCTTTAATGTCTCTGTAATTTCTTCTTCTTTTAAACCGAGTACAGCTGCCATTGTTCCTTGCCCTTTTGGAAAGGCTTCTTCCATTAAACGTCCTCTCGTTTGGACGAGTGGCAATGCATCTGATAAGCTCATTGCTCTAGCTGCAACAAGTGCACTATATTCCCCTAGACTATGCCCAACTACCATATTTGGTTCAACGTTTTCTTTCGCTAATAATGTATAGGCGGCTATACTGGAAAGTAGCAATGCTGGCTGGGCATTTTCTGTCTCAGTTAGAACATCTTGTGGGCCTTTTTGCATTAACTGTGTCATGTCCATATCCAACACATCATCCGCTACCTTATATAGTTGTCTTACTTCTTCATAACCGTCATAAAGCGCTTGTCCCATGCCGACCGTTTGAGATCCTTGGCCAGGAAACATTAATGCTACTTTTTTCATGATTCATCCTCCTTGAGTGTCTGCATCGTTTTATCAATTGTTTCTAGCATATTGTTTTCCACCATATCACATGCTTGTATGATTGTATGATAAATGGCACGTGCATTGGAAGATCCATGAGATTTAATGACAGGGGCAGCTAAACCAAATAAAGCTGCACCACCATACTCTGGGTAATCGAGGGATTGTTTCAATTTCATTAAATCTTTTTTCATTAAACTTGCTGCAATTTTCGTTTTCGCATTATTCATCAACGTTTCTTTTAATTGTTTCATAACATGCAACGCTGTTCCTTCAAGCGCTTTAAGGGCAATATTTCCACTAAAGCCATCAGTAACAACCACATCAGCTACGCCTGATAATAAGTCGCGTGATTCAACATTACCAATAAATTGAATTGGGGCATGCTGCATTAAATTATACGCTTTTTTCGTTAAATTACTGCCCTTGCCACTCTCTGTTCCCACGTTCAATAATCCGACTGTTGGATTTTCAATACCACGAACTTTCTCACTATAGATAGAACCCATTATTGCATATTGTAATAAATTATGTGCATTCGCATCAACATTAGCACCAGCATCCAACAATAAGAAGCCTCTTTGATCAGTTGTTGGTAATATTGGGCTTAGTGCTGGACGATCAATCCCTTTCATGCGCCCAACGACAAATAACCCACTTACAACAAGTGCACCCGTGTTTCCTGCCGATATACAAGCATCCGCACGTTTTTCTTTTACTTCTTTGGCTGTAAGTACTAGAGATGATGTTTTTTTAGTACGGACAACTCTCATCGGTTCATCGTCCCCACTGACGACCTCTTTTGTATGTAATATATGAATACGTTCTTCATTTTTTAAAAATGGCTTAATTTGTTTCTCATTGCCAACTAATGTAATCTCAAGATTCTTTACTTTAGAAACTGCTTCCATTGCACCTTCTACAATTGCTTTTGGAGCATTGTCTCCACCCATAGCGTCTATTGCAATCTTCATTTACTCACGCTCCTTTTCACTCGTCCGATACATATGGAAAACGCCATAAAATACAAGTTCATTTTTCACGTAGCTGTGTACATGAACGATGGTTTTTCTTTTTTTAGGCGTATGTTCCACTTCTGCTTTAGCAATAACTTGTTCATTCAGTTTCACTTGTCTTGTAAATTGTATATCTGCCTTACTCGTTAATGCCAACTCATCATTAATTACGGCAACAGCCAATGAATTAGCTTGCGCAAATAAATGATGTCCTCTAGCAATCTCATTACGTGTAAAAACTTGTTCCTTTTGAATAGTCATGATAGAGATTGCCTTTTGATCAAGTTCTAAATCAATCACATCGCCAATTACATCTTCAAGTGGTAAGGATTTAACCGTCTCATTCCATTGATCATCTGCAACCGAACGGATTCTTTTCCTTAATTCAGGTATTCCAAGTGCCAATCGATCCAATCGAATCGTTTGAATACTTACTTGAAACATATTAGCTAACGTTTCATCCGTTATAAAAGGCGTTTCTTCGATTTTTTCTACTAAACGCTGCTGTCTATCTTGTTTTTTCAATCTCATCACATTCACTTCCAACTAATCCTTGTGACTAGGTACTAATAGTAATATATAACACCACCATACAGATTGCAAGTAACAATTCGATAAAATCATTGCATTTTGTATGCTTTCATTTAGTAGTTTATTCTAATATAACAATATAAAATGATTCACTTTGTATTTAAAACTGTTAGTCAAAGTGACCTGACTGTTTTTCCTGAACAACGATTTTTTTCAAGGCAGCAAATTCCTCATCATTAAACAGTGTTCCATCTTTCACTAATCTTTCAGCGTCACTACGGGCTACTTCTAATGCACGATAATCATGAATGATATCAGCCACTTTAAAATTTGGCAATCCGCTTTGTTTCTTACCGAAGAAATCCCCCGGACCACGTAATTTTAAATCTTCTTCCGATAATAAAAAGCCATCACTCGTTTCTTGCATAATCCGCATTCTTTCTTTCCCTATCTCACCTTTTGGGTCTGCTAGTAATATACAATAACTTTGCTCACTACCTCTTCCAACTCGTCCACGTAGTTGGTGAAGCTGTGATAGACCAAACCGTTCCGCATCGTAAATCAGCATTACAGTTGCATTTGGCACATTCACTCCAACTTCTATCACGGTTGTAGAAACAAGCACTTGAATCTCATTTTTACTAAATGCATCCATAATCGCTTCTTTCTCTTCCTGCAACATTCTCCCATGTAATAAACCGACATTGATCGTTTCAGGGTAATAGTTTTGCAACTGATGATACAAATCAACTGCATTTTGATAATCAAATGCTTCTGACTCTTCTATTAATGGTGAAACGATATATGCTTGTTGTCCTGCATCTACCTTTTTTTGTATGAATATAAGGACTCGTTCCAGTAAATTTTCCTTCACCCAATAAGTTTCTATTTGTTTACGTCCCTTAGGCATTTCTTTTATCATAGAAACGTCCATATCTCCGAATGCTGTAATAGCCAATGTTCTTGGAATTGGTGTTGCAGTCATGTATAAAATATCAGGATGTACACCTTTTTCACGCAATGTTTTTCTTTGCTTTACACCGAAACGATGTTGTTCATCAATAACAACAAATCCTAGTTTTTCAAATAAAACTTCTTCTTGTATTAAAGAATGCGTACCAATAATTAAATTTAATTCATGATTTTTAATCTTTTCTAATATATTTGTTCTTTTTTTACCTTTAATAGAACTTGTTAACAAGGCAATCTCCAGTCCATTTTCATTAAATATATCTTTCATTGCATGATAATGTTGTTCGGCTAATATTTCAGTAGGCACCATAAAAGCACCTTGATAACCAGCTGTAATCGATGCATATAAGCTAATCATAGCTACAGCTGTTTTACCTGAACCTACATCTCCTTGTAATAGACGGTTCATCTGAACAGAAGTGGTCATATCCCTCAATATTTCCTGTAGTGCCTGTTGTTGGGCATTCGTTAATGTAAACGGCAGCTGTTCAATAAACTGATCTGTTTTATCCCAATTGATTTGTTGAATGACACCAGCCTGTTCGTGACGATTTTCAAATTTCAACATTTGCATTTTTAATTGAAATAACAGTAACTCTTCATAAACAAGCCTTCTTCGCGCATGTTTTAATTGTTGGTTATCTGTTGGCAAATGCAGTTGTTTTACTGCTTGTTTCCGAGTCGGTATTTTATATTCTATTAAGAAACGTTCTGGTAGAATTTCTTCTAGTTCATCTCCATACTTTTTAACAGCCTGTTTAACAAACGTACGCATTTTTGCATTTGTTACATCCCCTTTAACTGAATAAAAAGCCTGGATTGTCATGTCTGCAGATGGTTCCCCGAGTTTATAATGTTGTACGGTTATTTGCAGTCGATGGGCATCCCATTTTCCAGTCAATGTTACCGTTTTGCCCGCTTTCAAATGCTTCTTAGCAAAGGCACGGTTAAACATAGTCGCCTTTACAGCAGCACCTTCCGTTTCCAATGTAAATTGCATTCGTGACTTTTTTCTACCGTAGTAGTTGATCGTTGGTTCATATAAAATTTTGCCGACAATTGTCGCCGTATCATCATGAATTAATTCATGCAATTGCTTTACTTCTGTTCTATCATAACGGATTGGAAAATGAAATAAAATATCTTCGACGGTATATAGCTCCATCGAAGCAAGTGTTTCATTCATCTTGTCTCCAACACCTTTTAAAACAGTTACAGGATCTGTCAACACTTTTTTCACACTCACTTTTTTAACCAATATCCATTTATTATGTGAGTCAATTTCATAATTAAGTTTGTTGAATGAAAATCCGGACGTTTAACAAATATATTTCGTAAAATTTGTGTTTTGAAATCTGACTAGAATGGCTATAACGTAAGGCGGCGACTCCTGGTCGGCTAAAATCGGTCACGTCCTGTGACCAACGCTCGACACTAGAACGTCCTGTTCGTCGTGGGAACAGCACGAGTCTTGAGATCCCACAACGAGCGATTTATGCGAGAGAGGAGGCTCAAGCCGTGCCCGCGGCAAAGTAGACACTGTGAAAGTGTTCTTCTTGAACAGATGTCGCCCTTGAGCTGTTATGAAGTTAAAGCGTCCGCCTGCAGTGAAAGCCATTCTTAAGTAAAATTAATTTTTAGGTTTTGTGATTCATATACTTAAATTAAAAAATTTGCGCAATAAAATAAGTAAGTGTTGACAATACGATAGATATGACTGTAATAGTTACCAGCGGTTTTAGTGCACGCTGACGTAAGTCCCTTATACTAACATTTAAGCCAAGACCTACCATTGCGGCTGTTAGCAACCAAGTTGTTAGTTCAGCAACGCCTTCCATCGCGTTTTCTGAAACCGGTATAATCGGTCCAAACACATAACTTCCAAGCACACTGAAAATGATAAAACCAACAAGAAACCAAGGGAATTCTATATTCGCTTCAGTAGCTTCGTTTCCTTTTTGCTTCCGCTTCATGATTGCAATAAAAATAAAGCAAAGCGGAATCAATAAGAAAACACGCCCTAATTTTCCAAGCAACGCAATTGCAAGACCATCTTCACCTGCAGGCTCACCAGCAAGTGCAACGTGAGCTACTTCATGCAAGCTTGTACCTGACCAAATACCATACTGTATAGCGTCTAATGGCAATATTGGTCTTAGAATAGTATAAGCTATCGCAAATATTGTTCCCAGCAATGCAATTATCCCTATTCCAATAGCCGTATCCTCATCTTTTGATTTAACAATCGGTGCAACCGCAGCAATTGCCGCCGCACCACATACACCTGTACCGACACCTAATAAAAGTGAAATGTTCGGATCAGCTTTAAATCTTTTCGCCAACCAAATCATTGCAAAAATAGAAAATACAATAACTCCAGCATCAACAGCTAAAAGCCCAAGACCATCACTTAATACAGTATCAATATTCAACTTCAAACCATATAAAATAATAGCCGCTCTAAGTAATCTTTTTGATGAAAATGCTATGCCTGATCGAATCGCTTCAGGATACCCAAATATCTGTCTAAAAATAACAGCAATAACAATCGCAGTAGCAAGCTGTCCGACACGATCAAATCCTGGTACCATCGCTAGTAAATATCCTAAAAAAGCAATAAAAAAAGTAAATGCCACCCCGCCTATCCACATCAAGGCTTTGTTTGGGGATGGCTCTTTTGATGACTGTGTATTGGACAACGCCATTTCCACACCTCCTAGCATCATCCTAATACACGCTTATACATAGGGGAAATAATTATTTGTAATAGTGATGATAAGTAATCTGTTATAATAAAAGGAATCAATCAAGATGATAAGCATTTATCTGAATAAATGGTTCCATCATTAAAAGTAAAAAGGAATGATCAATCAAATGGATCAACAATTAAAGGTATTTGTTACTGTAGCAGAAAAGAAAAACTTTTCTAGAGCTGCAGAAGCTCTCTATATGACCCAACCTGCTGTTAGTCAATACATTCGTATTCTAGAAGAAAATATCGGTGTTAGACTTTTGGAAAGAACAAACAAGTACGTCAACCTCAATCAAGCCGGTGAAATTGTCTACCACCATGCGAAAGAAATTATCGGTCTGCATACACGCATGCAACTTTTAGTAGACGACTTAATTAATCAGGCAACCGGCCCAAACTCCATAGGTGCCAGTTATACATTTGGAGAATATGTGCTTCCTTATATTATTGCAACAATGAAAGAAATTTACCCGGACATTCATCCTGTTGTCAATATTGGAAACACAGCTAAAATTGCCTACGAGGTAATGCATCACCAGCTGGATATCGGTATTGTGGAAGGACATTTTAAACAAGAGAAAAAACTGAATGTAGAAACGTTCGCAGAAGATGAGATGGTCATCGTTGCTAATCCATCACATCCGTATGCTAAAAACAGTCATAACATAACTATACAAGACTTAGAAAATGAAACGTGGCTATTACGTGAAGCAGGATCAGGCACACGGGAAGCCATTGAAAAAATGTTTCAACAACAAGGAATCACTCCTACAGAAAAAATTGAATTCGGTAGTACACAACCTATTAAAATGGGGATTGAAGCAGGATTGGGTATTAGTCTATTATCAAAATGGGCCATCCAAAAAGAAGTGAATAATGGGAATTTACAAATACTTAATACTGATGGAATGCCATTTACACGACAATTTTCTTTCCTTACAGCATCCCCTTTCCAAACAAAGGCGTTGCGGGTTTTTATAGAACTAATACGTCAAAAAGAACTAACAGCTATTACAAATAATAAATAAGGAAAACTTTTCAATTAAAAAAATGAAGCTATATATGTTTATCTTATAACGATGAAGGTGGATGTCATTAATGTCAGCCACCGTCTTGGTGCCATAGAAATTGAAAATGCCGTTGTCAGTCATGTCCTTGTTGCTTAAGCTGCTGTGATTGGCCGCTCTGATGAATTAAAAGGTGAAGCAGTTACTGCATTTTTCACCATGAAAGAACGAGCAGCGCCAATGGTTAATTGTAAGTTAAAAATCCAAATGTTTATTTTGAAATACAGTTTAAATTTAATATAATAGTTTTAAAATGATGAGGGGAGTTTTTAACGTGATTATCAAAGAGATTATTGTATATAAAGTCAAAATGGAAATGAAAAACCCCTTCAAAACAAGTTACGGTA
>DATGUH010000187.1:0-2655 GCA_035301445.1 Pseudogracilibacillus sp.
TATACTTCCCTTTCTATCAACTGTATAAGCCTACAAATTAAATCCCCCGTGCTATCGTGATAGTTAGCACGGGGGATTCCCAAATTGTATCGAGATTTTATTTTTACATGATTTCGTTATTGTGACACTATTAATTCTCAAAAGCTTTTCGATCAATTTCTTTTTCTGAACCTGCGACAGAAACAGCACAAGCAGCATCACCAACAATATTGACAGCTGTTCGACACATATCCAGGATACGATCAATACCAGCAATAAGGGCAATACCTTCCAGTGGCAAGTTAATGGAGGACAGAACCATTGCTAGCATAATCATTCCCGCTCCAGGAACACCTGCTGTTCCAATCGATGCTAGTACTGTGGTCAATACAACCGTTAAAAGAGCTGTAAAGGATAAATTTAAATCATAAAATTGTGCGATAAATATAACGGCAACCCCTTGATAAATGGCAGTACCATCCATGTTAATAGTTGCACCAAGTGGTAAGACAAAACTGCTAATTTTATTCGAGACACCGAGATTTTCTTGAGTGTTTTTAAGCGTAACAGGTAAGGTTCCTGCACTACTTGCTGTACTGAATGCAACAGCGGCAGCCGGTGCAATTCCTTTAAAAAATGTTAATGGGTTTATTTTTGCAAAAGCCCTTACAGTTGTAGAATATACAATGGCTGCATGAATAATACATGCCACAGCTACCGCAACAATGGTTTTTAGCAGCGGTAATAACACAGAGGCACCATACTCACCAATGATTGGAGCAACTAGCCCAATCACCCCGATAGGTGCGAACCGCATAATTATGCCTGTAATCCAAAACATAACTTCAGATAAACTGTCAAAAAGTTTTCTAAGCGGTTCTCCTTTTTCACCAATTAAAGTTATGCCTAAACCGATAAACACAGCAAAGAATATAATTTGCAGAATTTCAGCCTCAGCTAGGGCAGAAAAAGGATTTTCGGGCACAATTTCTAATAATGTTTGTACCGTACCTTCTGATTCATTTATATCTACTTCTTCTGTATTGGCGACATTCAGATCGAGTCCTTCCCCAGGCGAGATAACAAATGCAACTGCTAACCCAATGGCGATAGCAACTCCTGTTGTTAATAGATAATAAATAATCGTTTTAGAGCCGATTCGCCCCAAAGTTTTCGGATCCCCGATACTCGCTACCCCAACTACAAGGGTTGCAAGGACAAGTGGGGCAATAATGAATTTAATAAGTCTTAGGAATAAATCTCCTAAAGGTTCTAGTACTGCAATTGATTCCCCAAAAATAAGACCCAATATAATAGCGATTACAAAAGCGATCAATATTTGGGTTAATAAATTGCCTTTTAACAATTTCATGTTTTCGACTCCTTTCAAATTATTATATCCTCTTTATCATAATATGCTTTGTCCTAGACGTCAAAGTTACATTTATTATTTAACTTTTAAAACAAAACAGATTATTAAAATTTATTCATATAAATACTTGTTTATGATGGGAGTGCATATTTTTGCTGAATGAAGTCATTCTATAAAAAAAAGGGGTTTTATAATGAAACTAAAAGCAATCTTTTGTATGCTCATTGTTTTCGCTGTAATGGGGTTCAGTTTGGATACTTCATCTGTTTATGCTTATGGATGGGGATTTAAGAAATCAACAGAAAATAGACCACCTGATGTCGGTGAGTATGATAACTTGCTGGAGAACCAAGAAGCTATTTATAAGGAAGATACCGATGAAAAAAATATTTACTTAACTTTTGATAATGGATATGAACAAGGGTTTACTGCGGATATGCTTGATGTATTAAAAAAACATAATGTACCTGCTGCATTTTTTGTGACTGGTCATTATGTGAAAAGTGAACCTGATCTTATCAAACGTATGGCAGAAGAAGGACATATCATTGGCAATCATTCTTATGGTCATCCAGATTTTACAAAGATGTCGAAAAAAGAAGTTCACAAAGAATTAAAGAAATTAAAAGAAGCTGTACAAGCAATTACGGATCAGGAGACGATGAATTATGTCAGGCCACCGAGAGGAACCTTTAATGAAAAAACATTAGATTGGACGGAAGAGTTTGGCTATACACAAGTCTTTTGGTCGCTTGCTTTTAAGGATTGGGAAACTAATCAACAAAAAGGTTGGAAACATGCGTATGAACAAGTGATGGACCAGGTACATCCGGGAGCAATTGTTTTATTGCATACCGTTTCAGAAGATAATGCGGAAGCGTTGGATAAAATTATTAAGCGTTTAAAAAAAGATGGTTACCAATTCAAAAGTTTGGATGATTTAATGATTAAGCAATATTTGCCGGATGATTTTTATCAATTAATGTCCAGTTAAATTTGCTTAAACGATGAAGGAGAATTTTTAATATTTTTGCTAGTTTCTTTCCAATGCAGTGTTTGGCAAATATCATTTAAATTTTTACTAGTTAAAAAATAACTTTGGATTTCAATTACTTCCGCTCTTTGCTATACTAAATGGCAGAAGGAGATGATCATCCAATGAAAGATGAAAATTTAATTGCTCCGAACGAGTATAATATCGTCATGGAAATTGAACAATTTGCAAAAGATGAAACGAAAAAAGCGCTTGTTTATATGGATGATGCAAGTGTAAAAAAAGAATTGACATATAATCAATTAATGAA
>DATGUH010000188.1:0-3433 GCA_035301445.1 Pseudogracilibacillus sp.
ATAAAACAATTTATTTACAATGCAAAAGCAGAAAGAAAGGTTGAAGAAAATGACATCATATAACATGCCAGATAAGCAAGGACGGTACGGAGAGTTTGGGGGCAGATTTGTGCCGGAACTATTAATGCCCGCCTTAATAGAGTTGGAGAATGCCTATGATGAGGCAAAAGCAGATCCTAACTTTCAAGAAGAATTGGATACATATTTAAAACAATATGTCGGGCGGGAAACACCACTTTATGAAGCTGAAAACCTCTCCAAACACCTAGGAGAAAAAGTGCGTATTTTTCTCAAACGAGAAGATTTAAACCATACCGGTGCCCATAAAATTAACAATGCAATCGGTCAGGCTTTGCTCGCTAAACGGATGGGAAAAAATAAAATTGTTGCAGAAACTGGTGCTGGACAGCACGGCGTAGCCACAGCGACTGTATGTGCACTGCTTGACTTGGAATGTATTATTTTCATGGGAGAAGTAGATATAAAAAGACAGGAACTAAACGTCTTTCGGATGGAATTGCTAGGTGCAGAAGTTAAAAGTGTTTCCCAAGGTAGTGGCACATTGAAGGATGCTGTTAATGAAGCATTACGATACTGGGTCAGTCATGTAGAAGATACGCATTATATTATAGGATCTGTAGTTGGGCCACACCCATTTCCTAAAATTGTCCGTGATTTTCAGCGAATTATCGGAAAAGAAACAAAAAATCAATTCAAAGCACAAACTGGAAATCTACCGAATAATATCATCGCAGCTGTCGGCGGTGGAAGCAATGCGATGGGGATGTTTTATGATTTTATAGAAGATCAAAACGTAAAGTTATATGGAGTGGAAGCAGGCGGTCTTGGCGTCAAAACAGATAAACATGCTGCAACACTTTCAGCAGGTAGCACAGGTATCTTGCACGGAACAATGACTCGTCTCTTACAATCAGAGTCAGGCCAAATTGAAGAGGCTTTTTCTATTTCAGCAGGACTTGACTACCCAGGAGTTGGCCCTGAGCATAGTCATCTAGCTGCAACGGATAGAGTCAATTATGATGCCGTTACAGATAAAGATGCACTGGAAGCTTTTCAACTTTTATCAAAAACAGAAGGTATCATTCCTGCACTTGAAAGTTCACACGCTGTTGCTTATGCTATTAAACTAGCACAAAAGGCAGCAACCGATGAAACAATTGTCATCTGTCTATCTGGTCGTGGAGATAAGGACGTCGCACAAGTGAAAGAACGATTGGAAGGTGAACAACATGAGTAAACAACATATTGCAAATTATTTTAAGAAAATACAAGATAAAGATAAACAATTATTCATTCCATATATTATGGCTGGAGACGGTGGGCTCGATATTTTAAATGACCGTATCAAACTTCTCCAGGATGCCGGTGCCGCTGCCGTTGAACTGGGCATTCCTTTTTCTGATCCTGTTGCAGATGGAGATACTATTCAACAAGCAGGTATTCGTGCTTTAAATGAAGGTGTATCGCTTAAAAAAGTGCTCGACACCATTGCACCAGCCAAACAAAACAGAGATATACCAATTATTTTAATGACATATATTAACCCTATTTTTTGTTATGGCGTTGAAGCTTTTGCAGCAGATTGTACTGCTTCAGGAGTGAGTGGCATTATCATCCCAGATATCCCTATGGAGGAAGAAGCGTTAATTGCTGATGCGCTATACAATCATGATATTGCTTTTATCCGACTTGCCGCAATGACAAGCCCGAAAGAAAGGCTAGAAAAAATCGCCGCACAATCTGAAGGATTTTTATACGCCGTTTCCGTAACTGGAACAACTGGAGAACGTGCTACACATCAAGATCGTGTATATGAATATTTGGCATCCTTGAAAAAACATGCAACCGTCCCTGTGCTAGCAGGATTTGGTGTATCTACGCCAGAGCAAGCTCACCGTCTAGGTGCATATTGTGATGGTGTTATTGTCGGAAGTAAAATTGTTTCCATGTTGCACGAAGGACAGGATGATGACGTGAGAGCCCTTATTGAACAATCCATATCATGAAAACAGAAGGCGGATAACTACTAAAGTTACCCGCCTTCTTACATTTGCACCAAATAACTCCCTTTAACAGCATCACACTCTACCATCTACCCGAAATACTTATAATACAATGTTTTGGCTTCATCTGTATTGTTCGTTCCATGTATCAACGCCCTGCCATCCTTGAATAACACCATTCGATTCTTCTCATAAGTAAATGCAAGCAGAAAAGGATTCATTTGAACCTCTCCACCAATCTTCTCTAGCTTTTTTGAAATCTGTTGTAAATCATAATTCCGAGTTTCAGGCGGTCGAATTTGTACTGCATCTCTACCGCATAGTACAGCTGTTTTCGTCTGGGCATCAAATTGTAAAAATGGATAAGTTGGATGCTCTCCACATGAAGGACAATCACCCTTTTTCATACGATCCACTTTCATATTTACCGTTTGATTCGTCCACAAATCAAACGATACTAACTTCTTACGTAAATGAGCATGATTTCCTGTTAATATCTTTAGTGCTTCTGTTGTCTGATGAACGACAACCTGACTAACTGCCGGTTGTATGATACCTGCTGTGTCACATGTTTGAGAGCTGATTGGTATTTTCCCTAACATGCAATGCAGACAAGGTGTTTCACCTGGAATAATCGTATAGCTCATTCCATAACTGCCAACACAAGAACCGAATATCCATGGCACATGATATTTAATCGCTGTGTCATTGATGATCATTCGTATGTCAAAATTATCGGTTGCATCTAATACTAGGTCTACTCCTTGGATTAGTTGCTCCATTTCTTTTGGGGTAACGTCCATTATCGATGCGTCAATTGTTACCTCTGAATTAATTTCTTGTAGCCGACTTTTTGCCGCCACAGCCTTGGGATTTCTTTGTATCGCATCATTTTCTGTATACAACTGTTGGCGTTGCAAATTGCTCCATTCAATATAATCACGATCCACAATCGTAAGCTTACCTACTCCCGCGCGAACAAGACTTTCTGCACTTTGTGTACCGAGCGCACCTGCACCAATGATAAGTACATGTTTATGTTGCAATTGTTCTTGACCCGCTTCACCAATGGGGCCGAATAACATTTGTCGCGAATAACGGATCACATTCATCACCTTCTATATCACCATAAAACAATATTTTACCTGAATTATTCACATTAAATTAGTAAAACAGCTCAATTGCTTTCAGCTCAAGCAGTTGATTGTAATTAAGCTTTCATCTGATAAATGAAAAAAGAATCCATTTCTGCTAGAGTTAAATTACCACAAATAACCACAGAAAGGATTCTTATAATGGCTACTTTACCGCAATTAACACTAAACTTCAATCGTCAGATTAAGTTGACTAATGATGGAGGCTCACTATCTTCCGATACAGGTGGATTCCTATTTCGAGAGTTTGAAGAA
>DATGUH010000189.1:0-14134 GCA_035301445.1 Pseudogracilibacillus sp.
AATCGAGGCATTAAAAGCACGAAATGAATATCTTGAAACGGAGAACGCTGCGCTAAAAAAGTTAAACGAAGTGGAAAGAGAGTTGATGTCACGCAAACGCGGTATGAAGCAGAATACCAAACCATTAGAAAACTTCAAAAACAAGGATTCAAGATAACCTTACTTTGTGAGGTATTAGGAATTAGTCGATCAGCCTATTACAAGTGGCTCCAACGGGAGCCAACAAAAACAGAGAAACGCTTAAGACACCTGATTGACTGCATTCAAAAAGTATATAACGATCATAAAGGGATTTATGGCTATCGTCGTATGACCATCTTTCTTAATCACTACTTGAACGCTCGTGTGAATCATAAATGTGTATATCGTTTAATGCGCTTATTAGAGTTAAAAGCTGTTATACGTAGAAAGCGCTATACCTATAAACCACACAAGCCACAACACCTAGCTGAAAATATATTAAATCGAGCCTTCCAAGAAAAGTATAAGAAAATGGAAGTTTTATTAACGGATATTACTGAATTCAAATATGGAGTTAATTCGAAAGCTTACTTTAGTGCTATCTTGGATTATGGTGAAAATAAGATTATCGCATATAAATTATCGAAGCATAATAACAATGCCTTAGTACGAGATACGATGACTCAGATTGAGAATGATATTATTCCAACGAAGACACTATTTCATAGTGATCGTGGATTTCAATATACATCCCATAGCTTTAAACAGTTCATAGAAAAACATCAAATTATTCAAAGCATGTCCCGCGTCGGTAGATGTATTGACAACGGTCCGATGGAAAACTTCTGGGGTATCATCAAAGAGGAAATGTATCGTTTGACCACTTATAACACATTCGAAGAATTAGAAAAAGATATTAAAGCGTATATTAAATTTTATAATACAAAGCGTGTGACACTAAAAATGGGCTTGAATATCCCAGCATAAGAAAAACCATGCATGACATCCATGCATGGCATAAAACACTTTATTTTTTTACCTGTCTACTTGACAGGGGGCAGTTCAGGATGTATGTTGCTTTTTATATAATATGTATTTTATTTTTTGATGTGATTGATTTGCCTGCATAGGATTAAACAAATAAATCCAAAGGAGTATTCCTTCTGGCTTGTGAAAAGGGGGATTTAATTTAAACCAGTATTATGTTAGGGGGTGGGATTGTGTACACAAATTGGTTGAAGGTGCCATGAGAATGTTGATCTATCATTCGAATTAAAGTTCGTCCATTTATCAAGATGTTTTATCACATAATGAGTTTTGTATCGATTGTTATGAGATTGAGTGAAGTTGCAAAATCTTCTCACAAAAATGAATTATAATATTTATTCAAATAATGAACATACTTTGACTGTATAGCTTTTCTACAGGAGACAAGTTATAGTAAATAAAATTTTAGGAGGTAATCATTTTGACAGAGAAAAAAGACGAAAATTCTTCAGACAAACAGAGTATTAAACGAAAAACGTTAACGACTCGCCAAGGTAGACCAGTTACAGATAACCAAAATATCCGTACAATCGGTAATCGAGGACCAGCCACATTGGAGAATTATCATTTTATTGAAAAGATATCTCATTTTGATCGAGAAGAAGTGCCAGAACGTGTAGTGCACGCACGTGGAACTGGAGCATTCGGCTATTTTGAAACATATGGAAAAGTTGGCAATGAGCCGATTGAAAAATATACACGGGCAAAGGTGTTTTCAGAGGCTGGGAAAAGAACGCCATTATTAGCTCGTTTTTCCACTGTAGCTGGGGCAAAAGAATCACCAGAAACGGATCGCGATCCTCGTGGTTTTGCAATAAAAATGTACACAGAAGAGGGAAACTGGGATTTGGTAGGAAACAATCTGAAAATTTTCTTTATTCGAGATGCGATGAAGTTTCCCGACATGATTCATGCGTTTAAACCGGATCCGGCTTCAAACGTACCAAGTCCTAAAGGAATGTTTGACTTTGTTTCTCGATCTCCGGAGGCTACACATATGATCACACTTTTATTCTCCCCTTGGGGGATCCCTGCTACATATCGTCATATGCAAGGATCTGGCGTCAATACTTATAAATGGGTGAATGAAAAAGGAGAAGCTGTATTAGTAAAATATCACTGGGAGCCAAAGCAAGGTATCCGAAATTTAACACAAGAAGCAGCTAATGATATCCAAGCCAAAAACGTCAGTCATGCAACGCAAGATTTATATGAGGCAATTGAACGTGGAGATTATCCAGAATGGGAACTTTTTGTACAAATTATGGAGGATGATTATCATCCGGAACTTGACTTTGATCCACTCGATAATACAAAAATTTGGCCAGAAGATAAGTTTCCTTGGCTGCCAGTTGGACGAATGGTATTAGATCGTAATCCAGTCGATTTTCATGCAGAAATTGAACAAGCAGCCTTTGGTACGGGGGTTCTTGTAGATGGTATGGATTTTTCAGATGATAAAATGTTGCAAGGACGTACTTTTTCTTACTCGGACACACAACGATATCGTGTAGGATCTAATTATTTACAATTACCTGTAAACGCCCCGATAACTTCTGTACGTACTAATCAGCGTCGTGGCCAAATGGATTTCCGTGAACCGAATGAATTTGGAGACAATTCTCATATTAACTACGAGCCATCTATGCTTGGTGGTTACGAAGAAGCGGAGGAAGAATCCCCTCCGCACCGACCAACATTTAATGCGACTGCTATGAGTGCACCTATTGATCGGCCTAATAATTACGGTCAAGCAGGTGAAACGTATCGCAGTTTTGAAGATTGGGAGCGAGATGATTTAATTAATAACTTATCTGATGCTCTTGTAATATGTGAAAAAAGTATCCAGGATGCCATGATTGAACACTTTACAGAGGCTGATAAAGACTACGGCAGACGTGTACAAGAAGGTATCGAAAAGAAAATGAAGGAAATACAAGATATGAAAACGGAAAATAAAGTTCCCGGTCGAGAAGCAGGTAAATCAAACTATAGTCAAGGTTCATTGGCTGCGAACGAGGCAATGAAGCAAGCTGTAGATAAAAGTCACCAATCTGACCCTTATTAAGTAAATCTATTTAAAGAATTTGTTTTAAATTTATCCTTAGGGGAAAGTGATAAGTAAGTACTTGTAAGGAGGAAAATTTATGTCACAACAATATAAAACAGAAGACCAATATAGTATGGTGCCGCTAAGAACGGAGCAATTACAACAGGAATTGGACAAACTACCCGAATGGAAACAGTTGGATGATCAATGGATAGCTCGGGAATATAAATTCGACTCATATTTAGATGGAGTGAAGTTTGCAGAAAATGTCGGGGAATATGCAGAAAAACGTCAACACCATCCGACCATCATTATTGATTATAAAAAAGTAACAGTTAAAATTTCTTCATGGCGGGCAAAAGGTGTTACAGAGTTGGATATTGAAATGGTGAAAGATTTTGATGGAATATATAAGAAATGAATAGGAAAAGTGCCAGGTCAAAAACAACTTTTAATGGTGTATTTTGATCTGGCACTTATTATTGTTATATAAAGTTAAAGTGCTGCTATAGTAGCAGAGTCAGGAACTAAAGAACAACGGGAGGATAGAGGAAAATTATTCATGAAAATACAATGATGCCAATGATGGAGATGATGATGCTGAGATTGGAGGCAAAGACATCGTTCCATTTGTTCCTTGGGGACGCTACGACGCACTACTGCATTTGCTCGCACTTCTATCCTTAAAATTCAATTCATCCTCTAACAAGTCTATTGTATAATTTGTTCGCTACTAAATACCCCTGCTATTAAAACTCCATCCCATCTATTCTATGTTCTTTAAATGTTTATCATATTTTTTCGTGGCGTATGTATAGGAGATATAAAACAATACTGTAAAAAATGTAACCCAGATGATGAAGAACAGATTATTAACCAATTAATGTAGCAAAAGCTTCAGATAGAAAGAAGAAAACATTGATGTGAAATATAAAGACGGAATTTTTATTGTGATATTGAATTTATATTTCAGTTATTATATAATGAAAATGATAGCGATTGAATATCCTATCTAATAAAGGAGAAATTGAATGCTAAATCATTTAACGACAGAAAATCGTAATGAAAAAACAATGAATTTGGACAATATGTCAACAGAAGAATTTCTAACAATAATGAATGAGGAAGATGCTAAGGTAGCTTATCTTATAGAAGAAAAAATCCCACAAATAATAGAAGCAGTCAATAAGATTGTTGCTTCATTTAAGTCTGGTGGCCGTCTAATTTACATCGGTGCAGGAACAAGCGGAAGACTTGGCTTGCTTGATGCTGTTGAATGCCCCCCAACATTTGGATCAGATCCAAATGAAGTTATCGGCATGATTGCTGGAGGGAAAGATGCCTTTATTCAAGCTGTAGAAGGCGCAGAAGATAGGGAAGACTTGGGTGAGAAAGACTTGCAATCCATTGATTTAAATCGAATCGACATTGTGGTAGGTATTGCTGCCAGTGGCCGAACGCCTTATGTTAAAGGTGGTCTGAAATATGCTAATTATGTGGGTGCAGAAACTGTAGCTGTCAGTAATAATGTGAGCTCTGCTATCGGGAAAATTGCTAGAACACAGATTGAGGTTGATTGCGGACCGGAAGTGTTAAGTGGCTCGACAAGGTTAAAAGCAGGAACTGCACAGAAAATGATTTTGAATATGTTATCCACAGCTTCGATGGTTGGTATAGGAAAAACTTATCAGAACTTACTTGTTGACTTGCAACCAACGAATAAGAAGCTTGTAGAAAGAGCAAAAAGGATCGTTATGGAAGCGACATCATGTGAATTTTCTACGGCAGAAAAATATTTGGAGAAAACTAATCATGAACCCAAAGTGGCCATTGTTATGTTATTAGCTGGTTTATCATATAATGAAGCAGTTCAACGTTTGCAGGAAACAGAAGGATTTATTCATAAAGCTAAGGAAAGGTGAAAAACACAACTTGTCCTTATGTTTGTTAAACTCATAGATTTTTCCATAGAGTCGTATTAGAGATAAATCCGTTTCACACTTGGATTTAATCGATACGAAAATCAAAACAAAATTTTTTTATTAAAGCTTTCATAATCATGAAAGCCCTTTATAAGTTTAAAGGGAGGTGGAGAGATAAAATATTATCCCCGTAACTTTTTAGAAGATGGATTTATAGTAATTTTAAAAAATTTACCATGAAAGCAGGTGTAACAATGAATAACAAACAGCTTGCTCAAGCAATTTTGGATTTATTACAAGGAAAGGAAAATATCGTCAGTGTTACAAATTGCATCACGCGTATGCGTGTAACAGTCAAAGACCGTACCAATATTGATATAGAAGAAATCAAACAACTGGACGGTGTGATGGGGGTAGTCGATGATGAAGCTATCCAAATCGTGCTTGGACCAGGAAAAGTAACAAAAGTAACGAATGAATTTACTGACATAATTGGGCTAGAGAGTAATTCTGAAGAAGAATTTGATCTTGCAGATGCAACAAAATCTTCTTATAAACAAAAACAAACGACACCACTTCATCGGCTGTTAAAGCATATCGGAAATATATTTGTTCCATTAATACCAGGCCTTGTAGCATCAGGTTTGATATTAGGAATTGCTAATATTATTGAAAACTTAGCTGCTCCAGAAGCAGGTGTACTAGATCCTTCAATTTTAGAAACTGACTTGTTTCTTTTGTTGAGTGCGATTGGTAATTTATTATTCGGCTCTCTTGGAGTGTTCGTCGGTATCAACACGGCGCGAGAATTTAGGGGGACCCTAGTACTTGGAGGTATTGCCGGTCTTATTATTAATGCGCCTGTTTTAAGTGATATTGGATCGCTATCAATATTTGGGTTAGATTTACAAGTTAGTACGGGTCTTGGTGGTTTGTTAGGTGTCATCATTGCTGCTTATATATTTGCTAAAATTGAACACTTCGTACGAAAAAGAACTCCAGACAGTCTAGATTTATTAGTTACCCCACTGATTACCATTTTAGTGGGAGCTTTTGTGACGCTCTTTGTTATCCAACCGATTGCTGGACTCGTGATGAGTGGCCTCACATGGTTCCTGGTAGATATCATGCTTCAGCTTGGTGGAGTGTTTGGAGGTTTTGTTCTTTCTGCAACTTTCTTACCATTGGTAACGTTAGGTTTACACCAAGGATTGGTTCCACTGCATCTTGATTTAATTGAAAATTTTGGCTCAACGATGTTACTTCCGATTTTAGCAATGGCTGGAGGAGGTCAAGTTGGTGCAGCCTTTGCGATTTACCTGAAAACAAAAGATAATCGCCTAAAGAAAACAGTCAGTAACGCTTTACCTGTTGGTATTTTAGGAATTGGGGAACCATTAATCTATGGTGTTGTCCTTCCACTTGGTCGGCCGTTTATCACCGCTTGTTTAGGTGCCGGATTTGGAGGCGCATTCCTATCATTGCAAAGTATTGGCGCAATTACGGTAGGTCCTTCTGGATTAGCGTTAATTCCGTTAATAGCTGATGGTAATTATCTAATTTATATTGTTGGATTACTCATATCCTATATTGGTGGATTTGTATTAACCTATTTCTTTGGATTCAAAGATGAAATGGTTAGCCGACTATATGATTAGGTTTTTCAAAATCTGCTTAGTATGAATTTGATACTTTATCCAAATACCCTGAAACTCTTTGCTCTTTATCGATTTCAGGGTTTTTAATGATTTGACATGTCTTACTTATGAATACGGAACCAATGGGGAATCAGCTGTATGCTGATTCGTCATCCGTCATCGATGATCTAACTCATTATGTACATCATTATAATTTAAGATAATAGGAATTATGTGTGTATATCGTTTACAGTAGAGATTAAAGTAGATCCATTTAACTAGAGTGCGATAAAAATGAAGGCTAATATGATGATTTATATGATCGGTGGGTTAATAAAATTAAGGAAATGCTTCCCAGTTTACCACCTTCCGAGAAAAAAATAGCAACTTATATTTTAGAATTAATATGAACAAAAATAATTCTATTAAAAAGATAGACAGTACAGATGCATGAATAAAAAAATATTTTTGTTATATTAATGCCAAGTGGCAAGTTGGCTGCAACAAAAAACCTGAATAAACCTGCCGTCAAATCACTTTCATGAGCGAAAGTGGTTTTTTAATTTAAAAAAAGGTATTGCAATTTATACACACTGTTATATAATAGGTGTTAATTAATATTATTATTATAGTACAGGAGGAAGGTATAATGAGTTACGTAAATGTAGGTAATGTAAGGGTTGCAGAAGAATTATACCAATTTATCAATGAAGAAGCTTTACCGGATACTAAGGTTGATGTAGAACAGTTTTGGCAAGATTTCTCGACTGTTATGACGGAATTTTCTGCGAAGAATAAACAATTATTGCAAGAACGAGAGGATATGCAAAACAAAATAAATGCCTGGCATCACGAAAATAGTACAGTCGATTCGGAAGAGTACCAACAATTTTTGAAGGATATAGGGTATTTGGAAGATCTTGTGGAGGATTTTAAAATCGATGTTGATCATGTAGACGATGAAATTGCGCAAATTGCAGGACCTCAGTTGGTTGTTCCGATTAACAATCCTCGTTACGCTATTAACGCTGCTAATTCTAGATGGGGATCTTTATATGATGCGTTTTATGGTACTGATTTAATTGATGAGACAGACGGAAAAGAAAAAGGTACATCATATAATCCTGTTCGTGGAGATGTAGTTGTTGAAAAAAGTAAACAGTTCTTGGATGACACTGTTCCACTAGAAGGTGCATCTCATTTACAAGCGACGGAATACAAGATTGTAGATGGTTCTTTAGTTGTTACAATGGAAGATGATTCAGATACAAAGTTAAAGGACGAAGCACAATTTATCGGTTATCAAGGTCCGAAAGCAGCACCTTCAACCATTTTATTAAAAAATAATGGTCTACATTTAGAAATACAAATTGATTCCGGGCACCCAATCGGTAAAACAGATCCAGCACATGTAAAGGATGTTTTCTTGGAATCTGCCATTACTAGTATCATGGATTTAGAGGATTCTATAGCAGCTGTTGATGCTGAAGATAAGGTTGATGTCTATAGAAATTGGAAAGGATTAGTCAGAGGTGAATTGAGTACGACCTTTAAAAAGGGAGAAGAATTGATTGAGCGTCGTTTTAACCCAGATCGAATCTATAAATCTACTAGTGGGGAAACAGTTTCACTATCAGGTCGAGTGTTGATGCTTGTGCGTAATGTTGGGCATTTAATGACAAATAGTGCAGTACTACTCGAAGATGGTTCCGAAGCTTTTGAGGGAGTATTAGATGGGATTGTAACTAGTCTTATAGCCAAACAAAATTTACTCGGGCATGGAGAATACATTAATTCACAAGAAGGATCTGTTTACATTGTGAAGCCAAAAATGCATGGTTCCAAAGAAGTTGCATTTACAGACGCATTGTTTGCTCGGATTGAAGAAATGCTTGGTATGGATAAAAACACACTCAAAATAGGGGTTATGGACGAAGAACGTCGAACGAGTGTGAACTTAAAAAATTGCATTCATGCAGCAAAAGAACGAGCTATTTTCATCAATACAGGTTGGCTTGACCGTACTGGGGATGAGATACATACCTCAATGGAATGTGGGCCTATGAACAGAACTGCAGATATGAAGGGAATGGAATGGTTCCAATCTTATGAGAAAAATAATGTTGCTACTGGACTTCATGCAGGATTCCAGCACCATGCTCAGATTGGTAAAGGAATGTGGCCGAAACCAGATAATATGGATGATATGTGGAAAGAGAAAATTGGCCATGTAAAAGCAGGTGCTAATACCGCTTGGGTACCTTCTCCAACAGCGGCTACAGTTCATGCTATGCACTATCATGGAACGAATGTAACTTCTGTTCAGAATGAGCTACAATCAAAGGGAACAGATGTAGATTATCGAAAAGAAATTTTAGATATTCCGGTAGCTAAAAACCCTAACTGGTCTAAAGAAGAAGTGATGGAAGAATTAGAAAATAATGCGCAAAAAATGCTCGGTTATGTTGTTCGTTGGGTAGAACAAGGTGTAGGATGCTCCAAAGTACCAGATATAAATAATATAGGAATGATGGAGGATCGTGCGACCTTGAGAATATCCAGTCAATTGATTACGAACTGGCTACGTCATGGTGTCACAAGTGAAAAAGAAGTGATGGATATTTTAAAACGTATGGCAAAAGTGGTGGATGAACAGAACAAAGGTGATGAGGCCTATAGAAATATGGCACCGAATTATGATGAATCTGTAGCATTCCAAGCTGCAAAAGACCTTGTATTTAAAGGAACAGAGCAGCCTAGCGGATATACAGAACCGATCTTGCATAAGAGACGTTTAGAGTTTAAAAATAAGGTTAAAGTAGGCAACTAAACAGTTAAATAAAAAAACATCAGCGCCTTTAAAGAGGGGCTGATGTTTTTTTGTGTAATGTTTGATATCTTTGTTTACTAATGTAATAAAGGGACACCATTTCATATAGTAAGGTTAATTCGTGTGGTAGTTCATTATCCTCTTCTTTATATGCGGGATGAGGGCTTTTCCAGAACAAATCAAGTAAAGCACGCAAATTATTTTCCTGTTCATCAATAGAAATTTTTTCCGATCCTTGTAAACGGAGAGCTAGTTCATAAATAGCTTGTTCAATAATATGCCAGCTATCTTTACTGAAGGTCAACTGTTGCATAGAAATTTCCGCAATATTATTTAAATGGTATTGCATTAGCTTTAATCGGTGTAACTCTTCATCAAAATGCTGTAGTCTTTCGTTTTTTGTAATAATAAAAGGTTGAAAATCCGCTTGATCCGTTTGAAAACTGAGTAAAAGTTCTGTTTTTCTAATTTTACGGGCTATTTGTTCTAAGGCTTGTTTGATTTGTGAGGGATTCGTTTTTTCTTTAATAAATTGTTTGAGCAACGCACCAGTATCATTATTCACTTGCTTAATTTGTTGCTTTATTTGACTTGTATAATCTGGCGGTAAAATGAAAATATTGACTAGTGTTGATACGACGATACCTGTTGTAGTTGTACCAAGTCTAATTAAAAAAGACATCCAATAATTATCATATACAACTTCAACCATTGCAACAGCAGTAATTGTAGCAACTAGTAACCCAGCATTAAGCCTTAGTTGATAGCACGTCAGAATTGTTAGTGATGCTGCAAGTGTATATGTAAGAGGTGAATTACCAAATAAAGAAATAAATAAAACAGCATAAAACGAACCAATGGCAGATGCCGGAAAGCGAACAAGTCCTTTTTTAATGGAATCTTTAATGGAAGGCTCTAATGTAACAATTGCAGTAATTACAGCAAATACAGGTGGCCAATTCAGTTGTACACAAATAAATGCTGTAACAAAAACTGATACAGTTGTCTTAATTATACGATGTCCTGGTAGTTTCACACATACTTCTCTCCCTTAACTACACGATATTCCACTTACTTTATTATACAAAACTTCTCTTAAATAAAAAATAATTATCTTTTTAAAAAAATATGTTAGCTTATAAACCTTATTGTTATAGGCTTTTATATAAAAATAAATAACAAAAACTAATAATTTTAAACTTTTTTTAAAAAACCCCTTGCAATTTTATAAAAATCTATTATACTGTATTATAACAGTTCAGATAAAACATTAACTGTTATATAAATTTGGAGGTGCAGGAAATGCTAAAACATAACCACGCAACATGTCCTGAATGTGGAGAAAAGATCTCATCAAAAAGTTACTCATTGGTTTGTGACTACTGCCTTTCCAAAAAAGAGGACTGAACTGAGACAATGACTTTGTAGTATAACACACAGCGGATAAACTAATTAAAAATATAAATCCCCAAACTGTTATATATCATATTGATATGTAACAGGGGGAGAGGAGGAATAGGGAAATGTATAAAGAAAGAGCAGAAAAATTACAACAAGCTTGGGAAACAGAAGAAAGATGGAAGGATATTAAAAGACCTTATAGTGCAGAAGATGTTATAAGGCTTCGAGGATCATTAGATATTGAACATACACTGGCTAAAAAAGGGTCAGAAAAACTATGGAATTTAATTAACACTGAAAACTATGTAAATACATTGGGAGCTCTGACAGGTAATCAAGCAGTACAACAAGTTAGAGCTGGTTTGAAAGCTATTTATTTAAGTGGATGGCAAGTTGCAGCTGATGCTAATATGGCAGGTGAGATGTATCCGGATCAGAGTCTTTATCCAGTAAACAGTGTGCCACAAGTAGTTCGACGGATTAATAAGGCGCTTCAGCGTGCAGATCAAGTAGAATACGCTGAGGGAGAATTAAAACATGATTGGTTTGCGCCAATTGTAGCAGATGCGGAAGCTGGATTTGGTGGTCATTTGAACGTTTTTGAACTGATGAAGTCAATGATTGAAGCTGGTGCATCAGCTGTACACTTTGAAGACCAGTTGGCATCAGAGAAAAAATGTGGTCACCTAGGTGGAAAGGTACTATTGCCGACACAAACAGCAGTTAAAAACCTAATTTCTGCACGATTTGCAGCTGACGTTATGGGCACACCAACGGTTATTATGGCGAGAACAGATGCTAACGCTGCTGATTTAATTACTAGTGATATTGATCCTGCTGATGAACCATTCATGACTGGTGAAAGAACAGAAGAAGGATTTTACCGTACAAATGCTGGTATAGATCAAGCAATTGCTAGAGGGCTTGCTTATGCACCATATGCAGATTTAATCTGGTGTGAAACAGCAGAACCTGACTTAGATGAAGCAAGAAAGTTTGCTGAAGCAATTAAGGCAGAACACCCTGATCAGTTATTAGCTTATAATTGCTCTCCTTCATTTAACTGGAAGATGCACTTATCTGAAAAAGAAATGGAAAGCTTCCAACGTGACATTGCTGCAATGGGATATAAGTTCCAGTTTGTAACACTAGCTGGATTCCACACACTTAACCACAGCATGTTTGAGCTTGCTAATCAGTATAAAGATGAAGGTATGGCAGCATACTCTAGATTACAACAGGCAGAATTTGCAAGTGAAGATAGAGGTTATTCTGCAACACGTCACCAAAGAGAAGTTGGAACTGGTTACTTTGATGAAGTTGCTCAAGTTATTTCTGGTGGTAGTTCTTCAACTGTTGCACTTAAAGGATCAACTGAAGCTGCACAATTTTAATAAAATGATAGAAAAGTAATATAGAAGAAAACCTCGGGAAAAAATCCCGGGGTTTTTTTGGTTTTTATAGGTCAAAGTTCGATAAGGTTTAACAAAAATATGCATAAATATTTCAAATGAAACACAATTGTAATATTAATAAAACATGTTTGTTACTTTTGCATGATATACTATCTTTGGAACTTGATAGAGAGGTAATAGTTTTGAGTAATAGATTGTAATAAGATAGAAAGATTATGAAATAGACATACATAAAAAAACAGACAGATATAAATAATTTTTAAATAATAAAGGGGAATATAATTTGAAGAAAACAGTTCTTACAGTCAGCACAGCAGCAATAGTTACATTTGGAAGTACGTTTGCAATAAATAGTCCGTCCGTATATGCACAGCCTTCATTGGATGAAGTGAACGAACAACAGGAAGAAGTCAAAGACAAACTTTCTGATGCTGAGTCTAAAATTGCAGATATTTTATTTGAAATAAAAGATATTAATAATGAAATTGATCGATTAGAAGCAGCATTAGAACAAAATAATAGTGAGGCCGCAAAAAATAAATCAGAGGTATCTGAATTAAAAGAAGAAATTGATGACTTAAATGAGAAAATCGAAACGCGTAATGATATTTTGAAAGACCGTTTATCTTCTTATCAAGAGGGCGGCGGTAATATTGATTATTTAGAAGTCTTTTTAGGATCTAAAGATTTCTCCGAATTCGTTAGTAGACTATCTGCTGTTACTTCCATAGCAAATGCTGATGCGGAGCTAATAGAAGATAATATGAAAGATAAGGAATCTATTGAGGAAAAGAAAGAAGAAAAAGATGAAGTTTCAAAAGAATTGGAAAGACAAGAAGAAACAATTGCATCTCAGAAAGAACAACAAAAAGAGAGTAAAGAAAAGTTAGAGGAAAAAGAAGAACAAGTTAAAGAAGATATTGCACAACTTGAAAATAAAAGCAGTGAACTAGCTGCATTAGAAGAAGAAGCACTAATGGAAATCGAAGAACAAGAAGCAACACAAGTAGCAGCAGATACAACTGATGATACAGAAGACGAAGACGAAGATGATAGCAACGACGCAAATGATGATAGTAGTTCTAATGATAATTCAGGGAGTACTGCGAGTTCTTCTAATGGAGATTCCGGTAACGATTCTGGTAACTCAAGCAGTAAGAAAACAAAAGATAAAACACCTAAAAATGATGTAAAGACAGGTGGAGCTGCAACAACTGCAGGAAACCAATTCATCGGTAATTCAACTTATTCTTGGGGTTCAAAGGATCCTCAGAATGGATTATTTGACTGCTCTGGTTTTGTACAGTGGGCTTATGAACAGGAAGGTGTAAATCTACCTAGGTCAACAGGTGGTCAAGTTAACGCTGGTAAAAAGGTTTCATATAATCAAGCGCAACCAGGTGACTTAGTATTCTTCCTGGGAGGATCTCATGTTGGTATTTACTTGGGAGGCGGCCAGTTTATTGGTTCTCAGTCTAGTACAGGGGTTGCTGTAGCCAATATGAATAGCGGCTACTGGAGCGACAACTTCGATGGTACAGTGGTGAGAGTAAAATAAATAAGTTTATATAAAGATTAGAAAAAGGTATACTTTACAATTTTGTGTAAAGTATACCTTTTTTGTTTGATAGAAAGTAAGTATTCTCGTAAAATTAGACTTTGTTAACCGAATCTCGCTTATTTACAATAATTAAAATCAAAATCCATATGACATTTTGTAAAAGCATGTAGTTAATTGTTATGTTTTTGAAATATGACTAAAATAAAAATGAGACATTAGTATGATAGAATTTGCGTTGGGGATATAGAGAATAAATATATAAGGGGAGAGAAAGTTTTGCATATTAAAGGCATTTATGGAGTGTTGTTTG
>DATGUH010000190.1:0-4213 GCA_035301445.1 Pseudogracilibacillus sp.
GTTGCACTGGAACTTTGAACAACCAATGTAAATATTGTTCCAATGACAACCCCTAAAATCGAATGTTCACTCATACTCACAGTTAAGTCATGAAATGCTTCTAAACTGCGCAATGGTTCCATTCCACTACTCATGAGCTCTAACCCAAAAAATAATGCTCCAAACCCAAACACCGTCTGTCCGATTGCATTCACCTTTTGATTTTTAAAGAAAAACAGTAAGAAACAACCGATTGCTATAATAGGTAAAGCATACGCACCTACATCCAAGCCGATGATAAAGGCGGTTACTGTTGTACCAATATTAGCCCCCATTATCACACCTATTGCCTGGCGTAATGTCATAAATCCGGCACTTACTAAACCTACTGTTAATACGGTAGTACCCGAACTACTTTGAATTAATATAGTCACAACCATACCAGCAAGCACACCCAAAAATGGGTTACTCGTTAATTTATCAAGAATATCTTTTAAACGATCTCCTGCTGATTGTTGCAATCCTTCCCCCATATATTTAATTCCAAGTAGAAAGATTCCAAGCCCACCAACAAATTCAAAAATCACTGTTTGAATATCCAGTTCCAATGGCTTCCCATCCTTTTTTATTTGTTGTCGAAAGATGTCATACACCACTATTATTCAAAATCCAATACCATTTGTAAATACTATTTCGCTAAAATTTACACTAAATTTACAAACCTTTTTTCAGTTATACAAAAAAATACTGCCGCTACTAACGACAGTAATCAAACATTAAACAGATAACCTTTCATGGATAAAATGGTTGTATATTTTTGACTTCTCTACAGCTAAGAAAGTGGACTTGCTAGGTGTTAATTTTGTCATCATTACAAATTCTTAGGTATGACTATTTCAAAAGAAGTACCTACATTTTCTTCACTGTTCACCTCAATACTTCCACGATGTGCTTCTACAATATGTTTGACGATAGCTAATCCCAATCCTGTTCCTCCGGTATTCCTGCTACGCGCACGATCAATACGGAAAAAACGCTCAAATATTCGCGGCTGCATCTCTTGCGGAATACCGATGCCTGTATCTTTAACGATTACTCGCACCGCATCTGTTACATGAATAATTTCCAAAGTAACTTCCCCGTTATCAGATGTATAATTCACGGCATTACTTAGAAGGTTGAGTATGACTTGTCGTAAAAGCCCATAATCTCCACTTACTTCAACATCATCGTCCACAGTAACTTCCAATTTAATGTCCTTATAATGGGCTTGCTGCTGAATATGCGGTAAGATTTCTTGCACGAGTTCATTTATATTGATTTTAGTATATTCAAGCTGAATTTTGTCATCATCGAGTTTCGATAGTTCCAATAAATCATGCACTAACATCTGTAAACGTTCACTCTCTGTTAAAATAATCGATAAGAATTGTCTTCTTAAATCTTCATCTTCATGAGCCCCATCTAATAATGTTTCAGCAAATCCTCGAATGGATGTAATGGGTGTTTTTAATTCATGGGAGACATTCGCGACAAAATCTTTTCTCATTTCTTCTACTTTTTTTAACTCTGTAATGTCATGAAAAACAAGTACAGCACCTTTTACATAATGTTGATGACTAAATAATGGTGCTCCTACGACTTCAATGTAACTTCCTTCAGAGCGATCACTGCTTGGCATTAATTCTAATGATCTTTTTATTTTTTCTTCATAGAGAAAAGCATTTAGAACGACTTCATGGACGCTTTTTTCAATGATACTCTCATAATATAAAAAGCCAATATAATCTTTATATTCTCCTCCAAATATGTTTAAAAATGTATGATTGATGAGCTGAATATAACCTTTATCATCAATCATAACTACTCCACTCTGCATATTATCAATCACAGTTCTTATTTGAAGGTCTTGATTGTCCTCATGTACAGATTTCTCTTGTAACCCTTTAGCCAATATGTTTAAAGAATGATTTAACTTCGCCATCTCACCGTTGTCAGTAATCGGAACAATTGATTCATAATTACCTTCCGTAATGGCCTGAATTCTGGCGGTCGCCTGTCTTATCGGCTTTAGAAACTTCACATAGATATAAAGAGTGAAAACAGAAAAACCAATGAATATTCCGACTAAAACTAATGTAACTACCCATCTAATATTACCTGATGTAAACGTGATAACGACGGTAGCAATACCTCCAAAAACAAGCACCATCAAAATATACACGGAAAACAAGTACGATATTGATGATTTCATCAGTAAGGTTCCTCCATTTTATATCCAAGCCCTCGAACAGTTTTTATGTATATAGGTTCTTTTACGAATGGTTCAATCTTCTCTCTTAAACGACCAATATGCACGTCTACAATGCGTGTATCACCAACGAAATCGTAATCCCACACAGCTTTTAATAATTTTTCCCTAGATAAAACCTTTCCCTTTTTCTTTGCAAGATATAGTAATAATTCAAATTCCTTTTTAGTAAATATAATCGTTTCATCTTGAATAAAGGCCTCATGCTTTTCTGGATAAATGAGTAACTCACCAATGGCAATCGAGGAGGTTGTTGTATCTTTTGCAGTTCTTCTCAAAATAGCATTTATTCTCGCAATAACTTCTTTTGGGCTGAATGGTTTAGTTAAATAATCGTCAGCCCCCAAATTTAAGCCGGTAATTTTATCATCTTCATCATCTTTAGCAGTTAACATGAGTATAGGTGTATTTATATGGCGTTGTCTGAGCATTCTACAAACTTCCGTACCTTCTATTTCCGGTAACATTAAATCAAGTACGATTAAATCAAATGTTTGATTAGTCGCTTTTTGCAAACCTATAGATCCAGTATAAGCAATATCTGTCTTAAAACCCGCTTGTTCAATATTATATTTTAATAAAGTAACAATTGATTCTTCATCATCTACAATCAATACTTTTTTATCCATCGTACCACCAATCCCCGTATGAATTTCTTAAGTCTATCATACAACGAAATAAGGATATGTGATATAAAAAACATCATCATGTCATATTCAAGGTTCATTTATGATAAAAAGAACTCCCTTTTTAATGATACAATTAGTAAAAGGAAGTTCTTTTCATAAATTATTATTCTGATTCATAATCGAAATTATTCATTTCAAACACTTGGTTATCTTCAGTCATCGTATTGATAACATCAATTTGTTCTTCTTCGATAGGAAGCAATATCGGCATCGCGTGATCTACTTTGAACGCCCCAAACTCATCTGCGCCTAATGTAACAGGCAAGTCTTCCCAAGCCATTTCTCCATCAGAATTACCTAAAGAAAAGTCAAAGCTAATATCTTTAATAGGCTCATCCAAACGATTGACTCCTAACAATAGCAACTGTGATTGACCCGCGTCCTCAAGCACATCTATCACAAACATACTAAAATCGTTTGCTGTCCCTTGTTTAGGATTTTCTTCGATGAAACTTTCCAACTCCGTATACAACGGACTATCTTCAATTGTATACCCTTCTTCTTCATCCACTTTTGTAAGTTGAAGTGTTAAAGGTTCCTTTTCCTTACTCGAACCTCCACTGAACTCAAAACTACAGCCTGAAATAAATAATAGTGCTAATCCACTTAACAATAAAAATTTCTTCATACGTTCTGTTCCTTTCTATTATTTTCCTATAACACTAATTACATATTATAACAACATACAGATCAGGAAATAAAGGGGATAAAGGACTGTTTTACAACAATATCCTGTTTCATTATCAAAGAATATAAGTGATTATTTAATCGTTCTATTATTTTAGCCTTCAAACTAGCTTTTCATTTTCTTGCATTGAAAAAACCAACCTCCTCATTATTCGGTGTAGGTTGGCTAACAAATGATCAACATCTTCATCCTGTTTTTATTATATTCATAAATAAGCAATGGAATCCTCTGATTAAATTATATTAATAACAAAGCATCCGCATCCAAAACTTGAATGAAGCGTTGTCCTTTTTGTTGGATAAGCCCTGTTTCTTCTAGATCCGTGAGACGTCTACTTAATGTTTCTGGTGTTGTTCCTAAGTATGATGCCAAATCTCGTTTGCTCATAGGCAGTTCTACCTCACCACTATTCGTATCTTCATTGTCTTCACTCAAATTTTCTACTAAAAAATGTGCTATTCTTAACTCCACTTTCTCAGTAGCAAATTGCATTGTTTGTTTTTCAGATGTATCCAAACGATGCGAAAATTCTTGCAATATTTTCAA
>DATGUH010000191.1:0-7032 GCA_035301445.1 Pseudogracilibacillus sp.
TAGACCCAAACTATATACATTGGGCTTGCTTTTAGTGTTAACTCTTGTTATAGTGTACCTATACGAATATATCACATGAAATTACTTCGCCCCTACAAAAGGGGATGTCTGTTTCGCTCATTAATAATATTTAGCAGGTGATGAATATTTAATTAGAGTGTAAACCTGCATGATTTGGAAAAAGGGCGTTTTTAGCAGCATTATTTATATGTGAGTATTGAGGCGCAAAGACTAAGAGTAAACAATTGGAGAAGATTGAGCTTCGACGAAAATTGTTAGAAAGGAGTTTTTGCCGAAGTGAGCAGACACTCATTGTCTTGCAAGCTGGGTCTGTATTGAATAAATACAGGACTGTCATATAGGTAACTATCTATATGGAGGGCTATCTTACGCACAGAAATATTACGTTTCTATGCAGCAGCGGCCGTCGTTGGTGCATTTTTTGTTTAGTGACGTATTCAAGCATAGCCTCTTATGTTTTTAAAAATCATAAAAGGGTGTGGTAAAATGAATTTTGGTAGAGTTTTAACAGCAATGGTTACACCGTTTGATCACCAAGGAGAAGTGGATTATCCAGCAACTAAAAATTTGATAGACCATCTAATTGCAAATGGAACTGATGCACTTGTCGTTGCTGGAACAACAGGAGAAAGTCCAACATTGACTAATGAAGAAAAAGTTGCTTTGTTTTCATTTGCAGTAAAGGAAGTAAATGGTCGTATACCTGTTATTGCAGGAACAGGATCAAATAATACAAGAGAGTCCATTGCACTTACTGCCGAAGCGGAAAGTACGGGAGTAGATGGTGTAATGCTTGTTGTTCCTTATTATAATAAACCAAACCAGGAAGGGATGTATCAGCACTTTAAGACAATTGCTGAGTCTACTTCTTTACCTGTTATGATGTATAACGTACCAGGTCGTACTGCTAGTGTTTTAGAACCTGATACGGTTGTTAGACTTGCGTCAGATGTTGACAATATTGTTTCTGTAAAAGAAGCAAGTGGTAACTTGGATGCAATAGCAGATATTATTGAAAGAACAGATGAAGATTTTACTTTATACAGTGGGGACGATGGGTTGACATTACCTATCCTTGCAATCGGAGGTACTGGAATTGTCTCAGTTTCGTCTCATGTACTCGGTCAAGAGATGCAACAGATGGTTCAAGCACATTTTGCCGGACGTCCGAGTGAAGCGGCTGCTATTCACCGAGAAATTTTGCCGAAATGTCAGGCACTATTCTCCGCTCCAAGTCCAACACCAGTAAAAGCAGTATTAAACATGGCCGGTGTCCCAGTTGGGGATGTTCGCTTGCCGTTGGTACCTTTATCGGATGAAGAGCATCGGGAATTAATGAGAAAAATGCAATTACAAATAACACGTGTTAGCTAAAATAGTTAGTAAGAGGCGTTTATCTAATTTCGGATAAGCGCTTTTTTTATTTTACAAAAGTGATGTGAAATAAATCGTGTGTCAATAAGGTGAATTGATAACTTTTTAATTTGTAAATAAGGGATAAATCTGTTGTGCTTATACTTTTGTATTTGTATAATACATATAATGAACCAGTCAGAACAGGAGAATGCTGTTTGCAACTATCTAAAAAAGGGGAAAACCTTTTACTTATTATTTGGGTACAAGCTTTGCTAGCAACTGGTGGCAGTTTGTATTATTCTGAAATACTCGATTATCCACCTTGTGAATTATGTTGGTTTCAACGGATTTTTATGTACCCACTCGTTATTATTTACGGAACTGCTTTGATAAAAAAAGATATAAGAATAGCCTTGTCCGGAGTCTTTTTAAGTGGGGTTGGTTTATGTATTTCAATATACCATTATGCATTACAAAAAGTTCCACAACTTCAGGATAATGGTGGTTTTTGCGGAGATGTGCCTTGTACACTTCAGTATGCTAATTATTTTGGGTTTGTGACGATTCCATTTTTAGCCGGTATTGCTTTTATAATTATTTTTGTATGTCATTTAATATTACTGAAAGAGGGTAAAAAGCATGAAAAATAAAATGGTTATCATCATTGTGGCTGTTGTTGTGTTGTTTGGAGGCTTATTTTTTGTAACAAATTATAAAAATAAAAAAGTAGTCGACGGTTCCGATAATCCTTACGGTAAAGATAAATTAAACCAACAAACTATTGATAGTTTGGATGATCCGTTATATCAGAACATTATTCAGCCGAATGATTTGGAAGAAAGAATAGAAAGTGGGGAATCGACAACCGTATACTTCTTTAGTCCGGATTGTGTACATTGTCAGCGAACAACTCCTGTTTTAGTGCCACTAGCGGAAGATAATGATATAGATTTAGTGCAGATGAACTTAATGGAATTTGAAGATGAAAAAGCTGAATATGACATTGAAGGGACGCCTACAATGGTTCATTTTGATAACGGGAACGAGGTAGCAAGAATTGTTGGAGAGCATCCAGAAGATGAGTTCCAGAGCTTTTTCGATGAGTATGTGAATGACTAATGTTCAGACCGAGCAACATAAAAGAGTTATGCTGCTCGGTTTTTTAACGTTTTACCAAAAAAGTCTCTTAGCTTCCATTCTGGTAGATAGTTTATTCACTGTCTTTAATCATATAATACGTATTTGTAAATGGTCGGTCTGTAAAGCTGGCAGGCAGTTTAGCCATATTAAAAAAGTCTGAATCTGTATCGGTCGCTAATTTTTTCCAATGGTTATAATCACTTTCTTGTTTCCATTGTATGATTATAATGTAGTATATGGATTTATTCTCATTCAAAAATCTTATAGCATTTACGTTAGGATGATCTGCAATACGTTTGAGGCGACTTTTAATTTTATATTCAAAAACAGCTGTTTCTTCTTGTGGAACAGGAATATGATACATTACAACAAATCCTTTAGAGGCGAAAAGGCTCGTATTAAATAATATTTCACCAGATCGCCCAGATACAAAAATACTTTTCTTTTTTGTATCTTCATAATACAAAAGGGCCTTTGTACCACTTCTCATAAATTGAAATTCTTTTTTAGGTTGTTTTTCCATGAGCTGATGAAGAAACGCTGCTGTTCCAGTGGTCATAAAACCATACATGCCAATCACTCCTTTTCTTTATTTTATATGATATATATTCATAAGCAAATAATGCGGAAATTATCGCTTTTATCCAAAATATTATATAATAGGGAAGGGAATGCTAACAAGAGGTGATCTTATGGATTCAGATCAACAAGAAAACCATTATAAAAAACGCTCTGAACGGCATCAGAAAAAAAAGCCTCTTCAAAATGAGGAAACTCCTAAAACTAGAAGTAATAGACATGCCAAGAAACAAAGTATGAACAACGAACCAGAGCAACATATAGATGAACAGTTGGAAGAAGACCAGTCCCAAGCTAAAACTCGAAGTGAACGGCATCATCAAGCCGATGAAGCAACGAATGAAGAGGAGCAACCGGTAGTTTCTAAGCATTCTAGTAAAAAAAGAATTGCATTGAAACGACTTGTTATATCACTCGGAACTGTATTTGTGTTATCACTTATTGCATATACGACTATTTTATACGGTGGGAAGTTATTTGTTGATGAGAATAAACTTCCTGTAAGTGGTCCTACATCGATTCAGAATGAAAATGGCGAAACAGTTTGGCAATTATACGAACAGTATCGAAAGCCTGTAACCTTAGAAGAGATACCGGAAGATATGCAAAATGCTTTTGTTGCTACTGAGGATAAGAGGTTTTATACTCATTCTGGTGTAGATTTCAGATCCATTATGCGTGCTCTTTATAAAGATATTATTTCAAGGAGTAAGGCAGAAGGTGCAAGTACGATTACACAACAACTTGCAAAAAATTTATTTTTGTCTAATGATAAATCATGGCTCCGAAAAACAAAAGAAGTCATGATTGCATTGTATTTAGAACGTGAATATTCAAAAGATGAAATTTTAGAAATGTATATGAATGTCATTTATTTTGGCCAAGGAGTACACGGAGTAGAGGCGGCATCTAATACATTTTTTAATAAATCTGCAGAAGAGCTGACATTAGAAGAATCAGCCCTTTTAGCAGGTATTGTGAATGCGCCAAATGCCTACAGCCCTATTGATCACCAAGACCGAGCAATCAAAAGAAGGAATTTGGTATTGGATAGAATGGAAGAGGCTGACTTTATTTCGGAAGAAGCAAAATCAACTGCACAGGCAGCGGATATTAACCTAGAATTGACACAACGTATGACAAATGATGATGCATATCAAACATTTGCATATATGGTTGTGAAAGAAGCCGAAGAAAAATATGATATTACGTTAGATGAGTTAAAAAATCAGCATTATGAAATTAAAACTGAATTTAATGCAGTCGCCCAACAAGCTGCATATGAAGCATTTAAATCTGATAGTTATTTCCCCGGAAGTGACCCAGAAACGGTTCAAGGAGCCTTTGTAATGATGAATGGGAAAACAGGTGCTATTGCAGCAGCCCTTGGAGGAAGAAACTATAATTACGGAGATTTAAATCGGGTGACACAAATGTACCGTCAGCCAGGTTCAACGATGAAACCTTTGGCGGTATATGGTCCAGCTTTAGAAACAGAAGACTATAATCCCTATGTCATGTTGCCTGATGAAAAGCAGGAGTGGGATGGAAAAGAAGTTAAAAATTCTGACGATCAATATGCAGGTGAGGTTAGTTTGTATAATGCATTGATTAACTCTAAAAATACATCTGCAGTTTGGCTTTTAAATGAACTTGGACTAGGCTTTTCAGAAAAATATTTAAACAAAATGGATATAACAATTGATAAGAAAAAAGATGGTCTTGGTGTTGCATTGGGTGGCTTAACAGATGGTCTAACGCCTTTACAAATAGCACAGGCTTATACGGTCTTTGGTAACCAGGGAACAATGACAGAAGCGCATGTCATTTCTGAAATAAAAGACCGTAAAGGAAAAGTAGTTGCTTCTGCAGAACCGAAGCAGACAAAGGTCTTTACTGAACAAACTGCTTGGACAATGACTGAGATGTTGCAAGGTGTCGTCCGTGAAGGGACAGGTCAGGCTGGTAGTTATCCTAAAGCATTAGCAGGAAAAACAGGAACAACACAGGAAACAAATGATATTTGGTTTGCAGGTTTTACACCAGAATATGTTACAGCCCTTTGGATGGGATATGACAATGCCGATGAAGATCATTATCTAACAGGCGGCAGTAGTTCACCAACTGCTTTAACAAAACAAATACTTACGCAAGTGGATCAACAAATTGGGCTAACAGGAGAATTTACTCAACCTGAAGACGTGCAAGCGATGCAGGCACCAATCGAATTACCGAATATAGATAATTTATCTAGTACGTATGGTTTTGGTGGTTTAACCCTTTTAGAGGCAAAATTAGAATGGCCGGATCCCGGTGATGAACGAATTATATATCGGATTTATGAAGCACATGAGGATGGAGAAGATGAAAAAATAGCTGAGGTTACCGGTGAAAGTGAATATGTAGTTGATAAGTTTTCTCTATTCAAGAAACGTTCCTTTTACGTTGTACCTTATGATTCTTTGGGAGATAGAGAAGGCGAACCTTCCAATATAACGACGATATCATTTTAGAAATAAGGCTGTTTTAAGACAGCCTTATTTACTATGGAAAAAGCATGATACAGATATGTGACAATCTATGAACGTTGTTTGTATGAAATTTATTTTCTGTATTACCAACTGTTATAATTTAAATTAGAGTAAAAAAAGGACAGCTGTAAGAAACAGCTGTCAAATCCGGAAAGGAAGTTTGATTCAAATGTACAAAACTACATAAAACAATTAACGAGCTGGATGATCGCAATCGTCGCAGATGTTACCATAACAGTCTGCTTTCTCGATCATCTGGCTACCACAATGTGCACATCTTTTACTTGGTAAGTTTCTGAAAAATTCAACAACGCTTTGCATATATAACGCCTCCTAAATTAAAGTCAAGATTCAATAGTTTCTTTTGATTGATTAAATACAGTGTACTATAACACATTATCATCTGTCAACCTGTTTCACAACAAAAAGTGAAAAATTTTTAAAAAAATTTATAATACAGATAAAAAGGAGATAAAAATGAAGTTAACAGTTATCGGATATTGGGGTGGTTTTCCTGCTGCAGAAGGGGCTTCCAGTGCTTACATGATAGAAAAAGAGGGCTTTACACTTCTACTGGACATGGGAAGCGGTGCATTAATGACATTGCAAAAGTATAAAAAAGCATCAGAATTGGATGCAGTTATATTATCACATTATCATGCAGACCATATAGCGGATATTGGTGTATTACAACACGCATTGTTTGTAGAATCCTTCATCCATGATTCGGTTAAAACTGTACCAATTTATGGTCATACAGTTGATAGAAATGCCTTCCGCCAATTGAATGATAAAAAAACCGAGGCAATGATATATACCGATAATGAAACATTGAAGTTAGGTCCTTTTTTTATTCGATTTCTTCAAACAAATCATCCTGTTCCTTGTTTTGGTATGCGTATTACCGATGGCACACATACGATTGTTTATACTGGAGATTCCGGTTATCAAAATAGTTGGATTCCATTTAGCAAGGATGCTGATCTATTACTAGCGGACTGTAACTTTTACGCTAGTCAAATATCTAGTGATGCCGGACATATGACAAGTCATGAGGTAGCACAGATTGCAACAGAGGCCCAAGTAAAAGAGTTAATTTTAACACATTTACCCCATTATGGTGATCATACACAATTAGTGAACGAGGCAGCTACTTTGTATTCAGGAAAGATACAACTTGCGCAAGAAGGGCTAGTATGGGGGAGTTAATGCTTTAAATAATGTAAAAAAAAGTATAGACTAAAGTCAAAGGGAGTGGTTAGAAATTGAAATTTATTGATAATAAAGGAATAACGGATCCACAAGTTAATTTAGCAATTGAAGAATATGTGCTTAAAAACTTTGGTGAAAAAGATACATATTTATTGTTTTATGTGAATGAGCCTTCTATCATTGTCGGTAAAAA
>DATGUH010000192.1:0-12829 GCA_035301445.1 Pseudogracilibacillus sp.
TAGAAGGAACAAAAAGAAACTCACTTATAATAGATGGAAAATTCTTTGATGAGTATTATATGTCTAAATTACTGTAAGCTAATGTTTATTAATGAGCGCGTTAAGAGTATTCTAGAAACATGTTATCTTTTTGAAATGACGTTTATATAGTGAGGAAATAAATGGTAATCACTTTAAATGGTAATTACTTTAGAAGGGTGAATTTATGACTTACAAGGTTATTGAACTTAATGCATCACAAGGAAAAGATATAGAAAATAGACTCGAACAATATGATAAAAATCATATTACTGATGGAATTTCAGGTAATATAAAAATTGGTGTGATGGACGAAGATAAATTAATTGCTGGTGCGGATGCAGATATGACAGCATTTAATATATTATATGTCTCCACTGTATTTGTTGATGAAGATTATAGAAACAAAAAAGTTGGCACACATTTAATGACAGAAATAGAAAAACGAGCAGGTTTGTTAGGAGCAAATATGATAAGATTAGATACATTTAACTGGCAAGGTCGTGACTTCTACCGTTCGCTAGGATATGAGGAAGTAGGCTCTTATGAGAATAAAGATGATGGTTTTTCCGAACATTTCTTTTTAAAAAGACTGTGAAATAACGTACATCATTAATCCGATAGAATACAAGAAAATGAAAGGGGTTACAAAGGAGGTGAAATTTGAAACAGGACTCCTATAACGAATCGCTTAAGTATTATTTAATTATCACTTTTATTTTAACATTTGGAACAGGGATTTTCATATACATATTAGGTGGATCGGATGGATTAAATGAATATCCAGTACTTTCAAATCTTATTATGTTTTTTCCAGCGATTGTTGCAATAATTGTTACCGGAGTCGTTGAAAAGAATATAAAGTTATCTAGCTTGTTAAAAGTTCTGGGACTTCGATTAGGGAAAATAAAATACTTAATCATATATCCAATTAAGTCCCGTCAAAATCATTGGCGCGTGCCCTACCCCCCATATAACACCACCGATAATAAGTCCAACCTTTGAATAACTATTTTTTAGCCGCGGATATATAAAAAGGAAAGAGGAGGGAGCTGGGTTGATTACGCCCAGTGTCCTCCTATTTTTTTACTTCGATCCAATGTAATGCCTGCATTTGTATAGCTGCAGGCCCGTAAAATAGCCGTTGAACCGTATTTTGCCCGTATGCTATCCATTACCAAACCAATATCCTTTTGTTTTGGGCGTTCATAAAACAAATCTAGCTGCGTTTCTCCGTCATTCCGTAAATTAGTTAAGGTGACAAATATACGTCTGATTTTACTGATTCCGTCATAAAAGGTATGAAAAAGCTCACAACAAACTTCAAACATTTCCATCGTAATATTGGTTGGTAAATCACGTGACTTAGACCGGCTGAAACCTCCTCCATCATTGGAGTAGCCAATACCGAGATGAACTGTTTTTCCAACTTTTTTATCGGTTCGCGCCCTGCGGCAAGCCTCTTCGCATAATTCAAGTATGCAAATCAATGCATCTTCTCTGGAATAATCTTTAAGAAGTGAAATACCATGTCCATAACTGTCATTTTCAGTATGGGTAAAGTCACCGAATACTGGGCTTAAATCAATTCCCCATGCATGCCAGTATAACTGTTCTCCCATAATGCCAAATCGTTTTTTTAAGGAAGTAAGCGGATATTCAGCGATTTGTCCCAGGGTTGTAATGCCCATCCGGTACAAATTTCTTTCCATCCTTGAACCAATGCCCCAAATTTTTTTAACAGGGAAGGGCCACAGCATTGTTTCTACATCTTCATATCTACATTCAGCAATCCCGTTTGAAACTTTTTTGGCGTGCAAATCCATGACGACTTTTGCTAAAAATTTATTATCCCCAATTCCAACGACACTTGTAATGCCAAAGGTGTTTAGAATGGTTTGTTGTATTTGATTGGCTACTTCAAAGCGATTACCATACAGTTTCTTAAGTCCATTAACAGTGACCCAAACTTCATCAATGGAGTATGGATGGATTGCTTCTTTTGGTACAAAGGTATTGAGTAATTTCGTGATCTTTAATGAGGTGTGTAAATAATCAGCCATATTTGCTTCTACAATATAAATATCGGGATCATCCGGCAATTCGTAAAAGCGACTCACATTACTAATACCATGCTTTTTCTTCAAAGTGGGGGAAGCAGCAAGAACAATACTTCCAGAACGGGATGTATCACCTACTACAGCGAGCATAACTTTCATTGGATCCAAACCAAGTCTAACAGCTTCGATGCTTGCATAGAAAGACCGCATATCAATGCATAGCACATCATTACGCGGATAAAAATTATAATTCATTGATATCCCTCCTTCACACAAGAATGTATGTTCTATTATATGGAGAAAGTGAAATATATGCAAATGTATGTTCTGTGTTATTATGTTAAAAATAAGGAGAAATATCCAGAAATAGTATTTAGCTTAGCTGAGCACTACGAACAGTTAAATTCATTCATTTCATCGTGGCTTCGTACAAGCATAAAAAAGCACCCCATCCATTATTGTTGGGGTGCTCTGTATCCTGTTTTGAGCAATAGATTTTATTTAGTAATTTATTATATACGAGAAACAGATAGTAGATGATTTGCTCTAAAGGATAAGATGATGTATGCGTTTCCAAATGAATGGAAAATTACATCAATATGACTTATTTTTTATTGTAATTGCCATACAGCGGAATCATCTGGCTGCTCACCTTGTGTCCACCATGCCGCTTCATACACATCATCATCATAGGTGACTAAATCACCCTCCAAATAGATTGTATCTTCATTCCATGCTGGTGCGTCAGGCTCGTTTCCATTTTCTCCATCTTCATCACCGTTATCAGAGTCTTCGGAAACCAGTTCCCATGCATTTGAATCTGCTGGATTATCGCCTTGTGTCCACCATTTTGCACGGTATGTGTCACCATCATAAGTTACCTCATCGCCACTTAAATAAGCTTTAGATTCGTCCCATGCATCCGCTTCGTTATCATCACCATTATCGCCATCTCCGTTATCACCATCACCTGGTTCTTCCGGCTCTACATACTCACCGTCAAAATTTGCATCAATAACTTGATAGAATGCATTTGCCGTATCAGCAACTTCCCAGTAGGCTAAAATAACATGATAGCCTTCTCGATCAGGAATTTCACAATCATGTGACACGGAAAAGTCGGGACGTGCACCTTCATCATCATATGAACAGAATAATTCTAAGTCAGAACGCTTCAGCGGTGTATTTGGGTCCCAATCTTCTTTTGTAACATAGTAATCCCAGTTGTCAGTAGCATGTGCTGCAGTTAATGTCCAATGAAATGTATATGCACCACTGGACATTGGTACCTTTGCCCAACGATCTTCTCCCTGTTCGTCCAATTCCGGAAAAACACCGCCGCCACTTGCTATTTCACCGTCATCTACGCCTGCATCAGGAAAGTTACCTGGTCCTTCCACGCTTTGCGGCTCATGTTCAACACCGCCACAGTCAAAGTTTTCGCCTTCTTCACATAAGAGGGCTCTACTTTGGGGTTCATCTACATATCCATGAGCAGAAACAGTAGAACTGAAACCTAGTGAAAAGATTGCTACGATAAAGGAACCAAATAACGCATACAAAAAGTGAACTTTAGAAAAGCTGATTTGCAAAATAATTCATCCTTCCAAATAAATTAGTAGGATCGTTCCCCCTCCCGTTCTTTTGCCTCCTTTCATATATGATTATAATGTTATAATAATATAAAAAATACTAGAATAAAAGAGTATAACGAAGCATCTTTAATAGAGTAGACAACTAATTTTTACATAATATAACAAATAATCAGAAAAATTCATACTAAACAACTGCATATATACAATATAATGGAAATTATCGGTGAAATAAACAATACTTAATACGTATAGTGTCATAAAAAGAATTATTTTAAATAGTTGCTAAAAGGGGAACGTATGTTATAATGAAACAAACGTTCTCTTGGGGAGTGGTTATGATGGATATAATCAAAAACGCTGTTCAAACAGGAGCACTTGTAAAAGTGATTTATTGTTCGGATACTGGAATAATTACAGAACGAATCATTCGTATTATTAGTGTGAAGCAAGGGTATATACAGACATTTTGTTTTAATAAGAGGCAATACAGGACATTTAAAGAGTCAAACATACTTGCGATAAAATTAATAAGAGTAACAAGGGGAGGTACGTATGATGAAAGTGCATGATAGAGGATCAATAAAATGGACATCATTAATGTTACCGGAGCATATAGAACAATTACGGGAAATTTTTACGGAATATAAAGAAAAACCAATACTAGATGAACAAAAGCAAATAGAAATTGATCAACAATTGAAATATGGATTAACACATCAATTGATTTTGAAAATAACTTATTATAACCATGGAGAATTTCATATTTTAAATAGTCGGCTGAAAAAATTTGATCAATGGAAGGGGTGTATCGTACTGGCTGATGAAGATGGTACACTAATTCCACTAAATGATATACAAGATGTTGAAGCGATAGTTGCATCTATATAGGATATAGATGCAACTACAAATGGATAGAAATCCACAAAAAAATCTGTACTAATATATAAAGAGTGAATGTATATTGCAAAAAGAAACGCATTGTTATTAGACATCAATAGCGTTTATACAATTGCTAATCTTATGGCGTTCCGTTTTTAAGCATTTAAATACTAGCCACTAAAAGATGGACAAATTTTTCTAAATATATTCGGTCTACTTCATCAAAGCGCTCTTTTATTGGACTGTCGATATCGAGCACACCAAAAATATCCTCACCTTTAAAAATTGGCACCACTATTTCTGATTGAGAAGCTGCATCGCAAAAGATGTGTCCTGGAAACGTTGTAACATCATCAACGACTATTGAACGCTTTTCTTGAACTGCTGTACCGCAAACACCACTGCCAATATCGATTCGGACACAGGCAGGTAATCCTTGAAAGGGGCCGAGTACAAGTTGGTCTTGCTTTAATAAGTAGAAGCCAACCCAATTGATTTGTTCTAAAAATTGATTGAGTAAAGCAGAAGCATTGCTTAAATTAGCCAGTTTATCTGGCTCGTCTTCAATAAGTGCAGTCAGTTGTTTTAAGAGCATTTCGTATTGTTGTTCTTTATTTCCTTTATAGGCGACAGATTCAAACATATATATCCTCTCCCTGTTAAGTTACATTAAGTATTCATTTTAGCATAAAATAGACAATCTCACTAAAAATGATGTTTTCGAACATTTGACATGTAGATTGATAGGCTTTTTAAGGGATATTTGATAGAATGACTGAAACTGCTTGTGGAAGGGGAGCATGCTTTGAAAGTGTATCAAATGAGCCGTAAACAATTATTGCATGTATCTTTGGATGATGTGTGGTCATTTTTTACGGATCCAGATAATTTACAAAAACTAACGCCACCAAAAATGCGTATGGAAGTGATAGGTAAGCATCCATCAGAACTATATGCGGGAATGGTAGCAACATATAAAGTACGGCCTATTTTTAAACTCCCTATAACATGGGTGACAGAAATTACACATGTATTACCAAAGGAATACTTTGTTGATGAGCAACGGTTTGGCCCATTTAAATTTTGGCATCATGAACATCGGTTTAAGCAAACGGAAGAAGGAGTGGAGATAACCGATTTAGTTCATTATGCTATGCCGTTCTCCGTTATAGGAAAGCTTGTTCATGCCCAAGTTGTCAGGCCAAAGCTACAAGCGATGTTCGCTTACCGGCAAAAGCAATTGAAATTTTTATTTTCAAGCGAAACACCATATGAAGACCCGTTTTAATGCCAGTTCAATGATATTCGAATGTGGTATATAAATAAGATACACATCATAAGTATAGAAGAAACATGATTGTTCATCTATGTACTGCATTATTCTTATAAAGATATCATCATGTAGTTACCGGGCAATATGCATGAGCATGTTTAGAAAATACTGCTCGCTAAAATGCGGCAACCTATGTGATATTCAATTAATGACCTAATCCATTCCAATAAAAAGTGACTATCTGATCCACTAGCTCTTCCAAAGAATGATAAGGGAGATTTCGACTTTCCATCAATTGTCTTCCGGTTGTAAGATAAGCCATAAATGCATGCGCTGCTAATATTGGTGGACTTGGCGGAACCTCCTTTATTTTTATTGCATCTGAAATTCCTTGTGCAAGTACTTCATACATTTCTTCCTCAGCTTTTTCTATTTGCATTAAATGTTCTTTAGGCAGAGAAGTCTTAGCTTCTTTCATAAAACTGCTAATATCAAGGTCTTCCGTTGCTAACAAATGATTTAATGCAATATCAGTAAGTCGTTCTTTCAACGGTTTATTTATAGAAAGTATTTTTATAATGGCGGATTTAATACGATTCATTAATTGAATCATAGCATCTGTAAACAAATCTGCTTTTGTTGGATAGTGATAATATACAGTAGCTTTTGTAAAACCGCACTGTTTTGCAACATCATCCATAGAAACCGCCTGATAACCTTTGCTCAAATACATTTTAGTTGCTTCATCGAGGATTAATGTTTTTGTTGGTGGGCTATTGTCATAATGACGAGGTCTGCCAATTGGACGGGAACTGCGTGCCATTTCATTCACTCCAGTATAGTTGTTTTTAAATGTTATTATAAATTATAACATATTCTTATTACTTGATTAATTAACTATACAGTATATATAATTTATATGGGAATAAGATGTTATGATAAATGGAGGCTAGTCATGAAACGTATAATAAAAAATTGGGGTGAAGTTGTCGCAGGTTCTAAAACTAGATGGGCAACAATATTTATATGGATTTTGTTAATTGGTATTTTTTCATACATATGGCCACAGGTGAACAGTCAGGAAACAACTTCTAACCAATTATTGCCTGAAGATGCTAATTCTGTAGTTGCTACAGATATAGAAAATAAAGAATTCTCTGATGATGCCGGAAAACCATTGCTACTCGTATGGAATAGACAAGGCGGGCTTAACACTGATGATATGGAGGCAATCCAACAATTATATACAGAATTGGATGACTCGCCAATTAAATACCAAACGTTTATTCCACCATTTGGTGACATACCACCAGAAGCGTTGGCAGAAAGTGCTTCAGAAGATGGAGAAGCGTTAAATACACCAGTATTTTTTGATGAAGACGCATCAACAAAGGAATTGCAAGCTTCACTCGATAAATTAGAAGAAATCATTAATGAAAAAATAGGTCGAGATGTTACCGAAGGAGAGCTTGATGAAGAGGGATTACATGTGCGTTTTTCAGGCCCAGTCGGTATCCAGACAGATACGGCGGCACTATTTGGTAACGCTGATATAACCTTACTCATTACTACAGTTTTACTCGTGTTTATTTTGTTAATCATTTTATATCGTTCACCAATACTTGCTATCGTACCACTTATTGCAGTTGGAATTGCCTATGCAGTAATCAGCCCGCTACTTGGATTTATGGCGAATAATGAGTGGATCGTTATTGATCAGCAGGCAATTTCTATTATGACCGTTTTATTATTTGGGGCAGGGACAGATTACTGTTTATTCCTCATTTCTCGTTACCGTGACGAATTGCGCCATGAGGCGGACAAATATGTAGCACTGCAAAAAGCAATATCCGGTCATGGTGGCGCCATTATGATGAGTTCGATGACAACTGTTCTTGGACTATTGTCACTCGGGCTTGCTTATTATGCTTCGTATGAACGGTTTGCTGTACCGTTTAGCTTGTCGATATTCGTGATGGGAATGGCAGCATTAACTCTTTTATCAGCCATTCTTGCTTTACTTGGTCGTATTGCATTTATACCGTTTATACCGAGAACAGAAGAAATGATTGAAAAGCTGGAAAAGAAAAAGAACAAAAAAATTCGTCGACCAAAACCAAGCCATCGTATAGGCAAAAAGATTGGTGGGATTGTCACCGAAAAACCATGGATGATTATCATAGTGAGTGTAGTTATACTTGGAGGATTGGCCTCCTTTGTTCCAAAAATGCAATTTACTTATGGATTGCTGGATTCTTTTCCAGATGATATGGAATCAAAAGAGGGTTTTGATTTAATTGCAGATCATTATCCACCTGGAGAAATTGCGCCTGTCAGTGTTATTGTCGATACAGAGGGTGAAGATATCTCTTTAAATGATTCCCTGAAAAACTTACCTCATGTAGAAAGTGTTGACGACCCAGAAGAAGGTGCAGAAAATGATCAGTTAAAAAACTGGTCCGTTACTTATTCAATCAGTCCATATGATTCCGAAGCCGTGAACGGAATTCCAGATATGAAAGAAACCGCAGTAAAAGCACTTGAAGATGCAGGAGTATCAGATGCAGAAGAAAACGTGTGGGTTGGTGGAGAAACAGCAACTTTATATGATACAGAAGAAATTACAAGCAGAGATCAGGCGGTTATTATACCAATACTGCTTATTATTATAGCGACACTTCTTTTGATTTATTTACGTTCCATTGTTGCTATGACCTACTTGCTTGGTACTGTTCTCTTATCGTACTTTTCAGCACTTGGTCTAGGATGGATCGTGTTGCATCATTTCATGGATGTACCGGAAATACAAGGACTGATTCCACTTTATGCGTTTGTTTTCCTTGTAGTACTAGGAGAGGACTATAACATATTCCTTGTATCATCCATTTGGAAAAAGCGAAAGGAAATGCCGTTGAAACAAGCAATTCAAGAAAGTGTTGGAGAAACTGGCAGTGTGATCAGTTCCGCTGGCCTCATATTGGCAGGTACATTCTCAGTACTTGCTGTATTACCATTACAAGTATTAGTTCACTTTGGAACAATTACTGCTATTGGTATAATGTTGGACACATTTATTGTTAGACCGCTGTTAGTACCAGCAATTACTATAGTATTGGGCAGGTTTTCATTTTGGCCAGGAAGCATGTGGAAAATAAAAGAAGATGAATACTAGCTTGAATAAATTAAAAGTCCCGAGATTCTAAAAAAGAATCCGGGATTTTAATTTATTCATTCATATGGGAAATACATTTGAAAGGGGAGAGGTTAAATCATATGATCTAACATTAATAATAAATCTTTGTATTGATGGAGCGTTTTTTCGTCTTCTATTTTCTGACCAGATTTTAAGAATTGAATGTCTCCAGACCCCTCATTTATTCGATTGGTTGCGGTAAGGATTCGTTTTAAGTTTTTAGCAGTACCCATATTACCTGATATAATATCGATCTCTTTTGGAAATAATTCCTGCAAACTATCTGCAAAATAGGAGAAATGAGTACATCCAAGTACAATAGTTCCATAACGATTTATATCAAAAGCAGATAATGCTTCTTTTAAATAAGGAATAACTTTTTCTTTTCTGAACTCAAATTTTTCGGCAAGTTCCACGAGACCTGGAAGTGCTAAGAATTCAACAATATCATGATGATCAATTTTTTTAACTAGATTATGAAACTTTTCTTCTCTTAAGGTTAAATTTGTAGCTAAAACTAAGACTTTATTTTGACTTCGTACTCTATTTTGTACCGCTGGTTTAACAGCGGGTTCGATCCCGAGTATGGGGAAATCATACATATTTCTTAAATCATCAATAGCGATACTTGTTGCGGTATTGCAAGCAACAACCAATGCTTTCACATTTTGATGAGCTAAAAAATCCGCAGCATCAAAAATATATTCTTTAACAACTTCTTTTGGTTTTTCTCCGTATGGAACATGGGATGTATCTGCATAAAATATGTAATCATCATTTGGAAGGTATTTTAATGCTTGATGAAGTACAGTTATACCACCTATACCAGAATCTAAAAAGCCAATTCGCATTACTTTCACTCTTCTCTCTTAAACAATCTTGATTATATTTATAAACACTTAGTATTATAAACAATATTGCAATGTAAAAAAACAAAAAGCCCTTTGAAAGAAGTTGATTGAACAACATTTCAAAGGGCTTTTAAAATACTTCACTTATCTTGAGTAGAACTCAACGATTAATGCTTCATTAATTTCAGCCGGTAATTCTGAACGTTCTGGAAGACGTGTATAAACACCTTCCATTTTATCAACATCAAACGTAAGATATTCCGGTACAAAATTATTAACCTCGATTGATTCTTTGATTATATCAAGATTTTTTGCCTTTTCACGGACACCTATCAACTGATTAGGTTTAACACGGTAAGATGGGATGTCGACGCGACGACCATCTACAGTAACATGACCATGGTTGACAAGTTGTCTAGCTTGACGACGTGTACGAGCTAGGCCAAGACGGAATACAAGGTTATCAAGTCTTGATTCCAAAAGTATCATAAAGTTTTCCCCGTGGATACCTTTCATTTTACCAGCTTCATTAAAAAGGGTACGGAATTGACGTTCATTCACACCGTACATGAAGCGAAGTTTTTGTTTTTCCTGCTGTTGCAGACCGTACTCCGAGATTTTACGGCGTTGATTTGCACCGTGCTGCCCTGGAGCATAAGGGCGCTTGGAAAGTTCTTTTCCTGTACCTGTTAGCGAAATGCCTAGACGACGAGATTTTTTCCACATAGAACCTGTGAATCGTGACATGGGACATTTCCTCCTTTTATTTTTATTTTGCATAAAATAATGAGGATGTTGACTAAATGCTGGCCATTATATTTTCATGTACCATCGCTCCAGCAGCCGAGAGTTACGCGATACACCTCTTTTAGATAGAGGAACATAATGGGAACATGCATAAGCCCACAAAAGCTACCTATTTTACACACAGGTTATATTATAACGATAGTTAATAGAGAAGTCAATAAAATATATTACATGGCTCTATTGTAATATAGTGCTCGAAATTTTATGCGGAGGTTAGAAGTGAAAAAAATTATACAATAATTGTTATTGGATGATATGAAGTTGACCATGCTGTTAGTAATAAGTACGAGGAGGAAAATAACAAATAAATGGATACTTTAAATATATTTTTGCTGGATAAGCATCAATTTTTTCGTGAAGGGGTGAAGCAGGTACTTAGTACGGAATCTTCATTTCGAATAATTGCTGGAAGTGATGATTATTCTGTATTGCAATCAACAATAGATGTATATGAAGTAGATGTTGTATTAATGGACGTGCACATGTTTATAGAAAATGAACAACATATTCAGAACTTAATTAAAGCAACAGATACAAAGTTTATAGTATTATGTGATAACGGTGAAGAAGCTTATGTAACAAATGTAATTGAAGCTGGCATAAATGGGTACTTACTTAAAAATATGGATATCTATTCATTTATAGACGCAATTAAATTTGTAAGTACAGGGAATGATTATATACATTATTCTGCAAGCAATCATCTTGTAAAAGCATACAGACAATTAATAAAAAAAGAGGAAGAAGTGACTATTCCTTTGCATCTATTCACCAAAAGAGAATGTGAAGTCTTGCAGTTGTTAACCGATGGACAAAGTAATCGAAAAATTGCAGAAACTATGGATATAAGCGAGAAGACGGTAAAAAATCATGTCAGTAGTCTTTTTAAGAAAATGAAAGTAAATGATCGGACACAAGCAGTAGTCACTGCAATTCGAAATAATTGGGTTACATTGCGCAAATGAAACTTTAAAACCATGACTAAAGTTGTTACTTTATTGATTATCAATATATTGTACAGTATCATTTTAGTATATAGGGAAAAATCGATGTTGTATTGAAATAGGCAGCACGAATGTGGATATTTAAAGTTGTCGATAAATTATTGAATGATTTAAGAGGGTTTTACTGGAACAAAAGTTACCTATTAAACTAGTTAAAGTAAAATATAGTATTATGATATGTTTCTCAATGATAAATAAGTAATATGATTACTAATATGAAAAAGACAAGTTAAGTAACAATACAGGACCTTTTTGCAGGAATTTAACTTTTATTGTCGTATTTTATTAAAAGGGAGGCGGTTATGTTTGGAGGAAATGTCAACGAAGCAAAAAGTTATTCATGCGGCGTCTACATTATTTTTTCAAAAAGGATTTGATGGTACCTCCGTCCGTGATATTGCGTATAAAGCGGACGTTAATGTATCTTTGATTAGTTATTATTTTAAAGGAAAGCAAGGTTTATTAGAACATGCTGTAATCCATTATTATGAATCTTATTTGGAAATGATGGAAGAAAATATTCATGCATATCAAAAAGAGTCAACATTGGACTGCTTAAAAAACTTAGTATTTAATATGATTTATTTTCGGTTGGAGCATTATCAATTAAGTGCATTCATTCATCGTGAATTGTTATTGGACTCGACCTTTGTAAGGGAAATGTCAGTCACTTACCTGGCTAAAGAAAATCATTTACTAAGTAGTCTTTTTTATCATTTTCTCCCCGAAAGCAAACGGAAAAGTCGGCGTATGCTTTATATGCAGTTGCAAGGAATGATTATGTCACCATTTAACTTGAAAATCGAGTGGGATACTACACTTTTAGACGATTATGGACGAACTCAGTTTGTAAGGCAATATACAAATGAATTAAATGAATGGTTAGATTTTTTAAAGGCTTTTGAGTACGAAACATGTCCACCAAATAGTCGGAATTAAGAAGAATATTATCTTTTTCAGTTTTTTTTAGCAAAAACATGTCTAATCATGATATGATAATACATATCAAAAAAACTAAAGCAATCCTTCTATAAAAAGCATTAGGAGGCAAAATATGGAATTTGTTATTGGTGGACTTATTGCAATTATCGTTATTATTATTGTAGGCTTAATTATTCGTAAAAAAATGTATGATCAAGTTGATTATTA
>DATGUH010000193.1:0-5407 GCA_035301445.1 Pseudogracilibacillus sp.
CCCAGATTTGATGCATGCCTGCCATTGTAATGATTAATTAAATCTTGCAACATTTCTTTATTTACTTTATAAGTACCGCCTTCAACAGGACGTAATAAGCCGCCTATGGATGTTACTGCATTTAACCTGGACAGATTAATACCTGTTTCGTTTAATTTTTTTAAAACTTGTTGTTGCCGGATTGCTGCCTCACTTACAGCATGCTGTTGGCCTTTTTCAAAAGGTATCGTTGCTTTTAAAATACATTTTTCTTGATAATAAACCCCTATGATTGTTTTATCTATTTTAGGTATGATGACCAACATACGATGCGTTGTGTGCACTGGCATCGCCTCCACCATTATTCTATTACGTTTTTATTATGTGGTATAAATGTTTTTCGTACTTGTTGTAAAACCTTAATTCTGTTTTCAGCCATATTGTTTGCTGCCTGAGCAGTTGGGATATCTTTTTCTTTTGAAATGTCAAATACGCGTTCTAGTGCTGTATATATTGTTTCTACTTTATTTAAAACACTATCCTCATCGTACCCTTTCATCTCTTCAACTACATTGATAACCCCTCCGGAATTTATAACATAATCAGGGGCGTATATAATCCCTTTATCATGTAAAACTTTTCCGTGTCTTTCTTCCAGTAGTTGATTATTTGCACTACCTGCAATCACTTTTGCCTTTAAACGAGAAATCGTGTCATCATTAATCCCACCACCGAGTGCACAAGGTGCAAAAATATCACAATCTACATCATAAATATCATCTGGTTCAACAGACTCAGCACCAAAAGCTTGAACCGCACGTTCTACAGCCTCTGCGTTAATGTCTGTAACGATTATGTTTGCCTTTTCTTCGTGCAAATAACTGCATAAACTATAAGCAACATGACCAACGCCTTGTACTGCTATTTTTTTACCAAATAAATCATCTGAACCGAATGCGGCTTTAGCAGCTGCCTTCATTCCTTTATAAATACCTAGTGCTGTGATAGGTGAAGGATCGCCAACTCCCCCACCAGAGGATGTTCCAGTTACAAAATTTGTTTCCATATGAATATGATCCATATCCTGTACGGTCGTTCCGACATCTTCTGCTGTAATATACCGTCCCCCTAAACTTTCGACGTAACGACCAAAAGCACGGAATAACGCTTCACTTTTATCCTTTTTCGGATCTCCAATAATAACCGCTTTTCCACCGCCTATGTTTAATCCAGCGGCAGCATTTTTATATGTCATGCCTTTTGCTAAACGTAGTGCATCGTTTAATGCTTCTTCTTCTGTTTTATAATCCCACATTCTTAAACCGCCAAGCGCAGGTCCAAGTGTCGTATCGTGAATAACAATTATACCTTTCAACCCTGATACCTTGTCCTGACAAAATACAACTTGTTCATAATCATCTGCTTGTAGTGCATTAAATAAGTCCATATGCTCACTCCTTCATAGTTTATGATTCATATTTTTCTAATTTATAATATAAATTACGTACTGAAATGTCCAATGCTTTTGCTGTCTTTGTTTTATTGTAATGATTTTTTTTATACACTTGCAAAATAAAGTCTTTTTCAAATGTGTCTGTAGCTTGTTGTAATGTCTGTTCTAAATCCACTTTTGGTTGAATATCCATTGATTGTTGATCAGTTAATACGGGAAGATGATGATTCTCGATTATTTCTTCACTTACATTCATAAAAATTACCGCCCTTGAAATGACGTTTTCTAATTCACGTACATTTCCCGGCCAAGTATATTCGCATAATTTCCTTAATACAGAGTCGGATACTGTTGTCACATTCCTACCATACAATTGGTTCAACTTTCGTAAAATATGATGAATTAAATCTGGCATATCATTCAATCTGTTTTTTAAAGGCGGTATATGTATTGGTAAAGTATTTAAGTAATAATATAAATCATCACGAAAGGCTTTTTCAGTAACTGCTTTTTCTAAATTAGCGTTTGTTGCAGTAATGATTCGAATATCCAAACTAATTGACGTAGTTCCGCCAATACGATATATCTTTTTATCGCGAATGACATGTAATAACTTTTCTTGCAACTGTAAAGATATAGAACTAATTTCATCTAAAAAAATAGTTCCTTTATTTGCCTCTTCAAATAAACCTTTCTTGTCTGAAATTCTATTGCCCTCATTTGGGTTTGCTTCATAACCAAACAACAATTCTTCTAAAGAAGATTCATCATAGAAAGCACAGTTTACACGAATGAATTTATAAAACTTCTGATTGCTTTCATGATGTATTGCTTGAGCAAATATTTCTTTCCCTGATCCAGATGGCCCTCGTAATAGTACATTCGCTGGAGTACGTGCACCAATTCTTGCTTGCTCTATTGCAATCATTAATTCAGAACTATTGCCAATAATATCATCAAATGTACTTGTCGCTTCTAAATCACGAATCATTTGTTTTGCCTGCTCTAAGGCTGTCGTTAATCGTGTGATTTCAGATATATCATGTAAAACTGCTACACTGCCTTTCAATTTCCCTTGGACGATGATGGGAGAAGCATTTACAAGTACTTCCTTCTTTTCGGAACCTACCTTCATTTTAACTCCTCTAATAGGTCTGCGCGTTTTCAGTACTTGAAAATGCATACTCTCCCCTTCATAAATATCGACAGTTGCAGGTTTTCCTATGACAGCCTTTTTAGGTAATCCAGTAATTCTTGTATAAGCCGGATTAATCATTAAACCGTTTCCATGTTCATCAACTACACTAATTGCTTCATCAGACGAATTAATAATAGCTTCTAGCATCGTTTTTACTTCTTTTAAATCTGTATTTTCTTCCGCCAATCGCAAAATTTCTTGACTATCTTTAAAAATAGCAAATGCACCAATTAAATGCTGCTGTTCATTAATTAGCGGTATTCTTGTTGACACTATTTTTGTTCCGTTATTCAGTACTAATGGTTCATTAACTTCCTTTTCTTGATGTTGCAACACTTTTGGTAAACCACTGTCACTTATGAATTCTCCAATTAAATGTCTAGATTGGTCATTAAAATTAATTTCCAACATATCTCTTGCAGATTGATTCATAAAGTGAACTTGTGCGTCTCGGTCTACAACAATTAACCCATCTCTTATGCCGTTTAAAATAAGTTCCATATTACGAAACTTTTCTGTGAAGTTTTCAATAAATGGTTTTAAAAGTTGTAATTGGGATTCTGTGATGATTTTTTGACGATAATTTTTTAATTTAGTAAAACGTAATAACTCATCTTCTTCTACACACCAAAGGACATGGTCTATGTGTTCCATTTGAACGTCTGATAAATCTGTAATGATTGGTATTTCCGAAGAAAAAGATTGTCCCTCACTCGAATCGGTTTGAAGTATTGCAAAAATTTTCATATCTACATAATGACGTACTGCATTGATGTAATAACAGGCAAGTTCATTTATACCGGCAATTAAAATTTGCTTCATGATGAACCTCCCTCCTGAAAAACATTTCAAGTCATTACAATTATCATAAAATATTTTGCAACATTTAGCAAGAAGGAATTTTAAATACTTTCATATATTTTTCAATTATAGCGATGCTTTGGTATAATGTTTCTAAAGTTTTTAATTATAATAAATATCGAACGGTTGGAATTTGACCGCTAAAAAGGATAGATGATAAATTGGCACGAATCATTGCAGCATTACTATTATTTATTCCGGGAATTATTGGTGCCGCAGGTATTAAATTAATGCGAGATGCACTGTTTGCAGAGTTTTACTCTATTTTTATCCATGAGGGCATTCAGTTTGTTGTTGGTTTAATCATGTTTGTAGCAGGACTTTCCTTTATCGGAGGTTTTATCTATCATCGCGATAAAAAACGTCAATTAACTAAAAAAGATATACAGACTAATTCATCAATGGGGGAAAAGAAATGAAAACAGCAAAATTCGGTGGAAGTTCTTTAGCCGACGGTGAGCAATTTAAAAAGGTAGCAAATATTATCCAGGCAGATTCAGAACGTAAATTTATTATTGTCTCTGCCCCTGGAAAAAGATATGACAACGACTATAAATTAACGGATTTATTAATTCGTTTTGCAAAGGCTTATATTGAAAAAGATAAGTATAAATCTTATTTTATTACTATAATGGACAGATTTCAGAAGATAACAGAGGCTTTAGGTTTATCAGATGACATTATGAAAGAAATAGAGCAAAAAATTCTTTCTACTATGAATAGCAATATAGATTATGATGATAAAATCAATGCATTTAAGGCAATTGGAGAGGATAGTTCTGCAAGAATTTTAAGTGCTTATTTAACATCAATTGGGATACAAGCAGAATATGTAAATCCTAAAGATGCTGGTATTATCGTTGAAAAAGACCCATTAGGGGCAAAGTTACTACCTGAAAGTAATAACAAAATTTATGAATTACGAAAAAGAGAAGGTATTTCTATTATTCCGGGCTTTTTCGGTTATACTTCTACTGGCGAATTGGCTACCTTCTCACGAGGAGGATCAGATATAACTGGTGCTATTATAGCTGCCGGTGTTGATGCTGATTTATATGAAAACTTTACAGACGTTGACTCGGTTTTTGCTGTAAATCCGTCCATTGTGGAACAACCCAAGGAAATTCAAGTACTTACATACCGTGAAATGCGTGAATTATCTTATGCTGGATTCTCTGTCTTTCATGACGAAGCACTTATTCCAGCATTTAATGCAAAAATACCAGTCTGTATTAAAAACACAAACAATCCTTCCGCTGCAGGTACAATGATTGTATCGGAAAAGGATCCTAATAAAAAATGTGTTGTTGGAATTGCTAGTGATACTGGCTTTACAAGCATTTACGTAAGCAAATTTCTTATGAACCGTGAACTTGGATTTGGAAGAAAACTGTTCCAAATTTTAGAAGATGAAAATGTTTCATTTGAACATGCGCCATCAGGTATTGATGATATGTCTGTTATTATCCGCGATTCCCAACTGACGCCCGAAAAAGAAGCAATTGTTGTCGATCGTATTGATAAAGAATTGGAAGCAGATACAATTACTGTTCACCATGACCTTGCTTTAGTAATGGTAGTAGGTGAAGGTATGAAGGAAACGATTGGTATGGCGCAAACAGCAGCAACAGCACTTGGTGAAGCAAAAGTGAATATAGAAATGATTAACCAAGGTTCCTCTGAAGTATCAATGATGTTTGGTATTAAAGCGAATGACTTGCACCGTGCCATCCGTACATTATATATCGCCTTCTTTGAATCCTAAATTGTATACTTAAATCGAGTAGGTGACTAATCATTATTTGATTAGTCGACCTCTCACACCACCGTACGTACGGTTCCGTATACGGCGGTTTAATTTTATTCATACATGTACTTTGTTATAATGTTCGATACAAGATATTAATCCAAATCTT
>DATGUH010000194.1:0-9970 GCA_035301445.1 Pseudogracilibacillus sp.
CACTTCAAGCGCGTAAAGGGCAAAGCCCAGCGGTAAGTGGGAGAAGAATCGCCTTCAGACAAGGGGTAGCTTTAGCTATCTCAGTTGTCTGATTGTTTGAAAGCCTATTAAATGAAATTAATAATAGTTAGAATACGGGTACCAAACTATTACTTGTTTCCTTGCAAACGTTGTATAAATCGTTTCGGTATGATATAATAGAACGTTCATTCCCGTTCGGTGAAGGTGAGTATCTATGTTCATCCATAAATCCTACCGTTTTCGTATCTATCCAACTAAAAAACAAATAGAATTGATCAAGAAAACAATTGGATGAGAAGAAATTATAAAAAAGAACAACGAAAACTTTCAAGACGAGCGTTACATGCTAAAAACAATAGTATTAACCTTCTGGATGCAAAAAATTATCAAAAGCAGAAGATAAGAGTTGCTAGATTACATGAAAAGGTAATGAACCAGCTGAAGGATTGCGCATACAATCATCAGCTTAAGAAAAAACCATCAAGAACCGCAGGGACTGCGGGGGTAGCTTGGTAAATAATAGAAACCTCTGACTATGGTGTATGCCACTATAGTCAAGTACGCTCTGTTCCCAAGAATCCCCCACTTCAATCAGACTGTAAGGTCGATAAGTGGCAGGTAGTTCAAAATTGATTATCAGATACGAAACATCAATCTTAAAAAAGAAAGGAGAATTACCTTGAGATGTGGCGCAAAATGCTTTGAAGTTCAATTAACCTCAAGCACCGAAGTCGTTAAAGCAAGAACCCCGGCAGAAGCTAGGAAAATCATTCGTTCCACTATTAATAAAAGTGATATAGATATTTTATCAGTAAAAGAAACGAAGCGAAACCGATGAAGTATATTAAGTAATTGAATCATACGTACGTACATTTGTCATTGTTGTATTTTTCCCTGAAATCAGATGGGTTTTAATCTAACTCCAGGGAAGCAGATTATTATCATTCTTGCAAACAGTAACACTGATTTTTACCCATTTTTAATTCAATATTGAATCATAATTTATAAAACAATTAAATCAAAGCATGCAAACACTCATGTTTAATGAACATATCTTCCATAATCAGGTTTGGCCATTTCATCAAAATGAGAGACAAGTTTATATAAATTCTCCGTTAATTCCTCTCCTTTCATTGGCAATCCATGACCAGTTACAGCTATGGAAGGATTGAGCTTCGTTAGTTTCTCAACGGATGCCTTAGCGGCTTTCCAATCAGTAGTCAGGTATCTGGGTGGTCCACTTATTTCTTGCTTTTGTGTCATTACCTTATATAAATCTTCCTGCTTTACTGTAACAAATGCATCAGCAGCAATTAATGCTCTGTCTTTTTCTCTAAACAAAGAAACATGGCCTGGTGAATGACCAGGGGTATGAATCCATTTAAATTCCGGCAATGCTGGTACCGTTCCATTATCGGGTAATACGTATGCATTTTCACCTATATCAATGGGGTCATTCGGAAACATTGGAGACATTTTGGCTACAAGTCCACCCTCTACGGAAGCATCCGGTTTTGGATAGCTTTTTTCCCCTGTTATATAGGGTATTTCCAATGGATGTGCATAAACGGGTACATCCCAATGTTCAATAAGCTCTATTAAGGCTCCTACGTGATCAAAATGCCCATGTGTTAATACAATGGCTTTTGGCCGACTGTTTTCACCGAATCGTTCCTCAACTGCTTTCATAATGGTTGACACTGATTTCGGCATCCCTGCATCAATTAGAACAAACTCTTCACCCGAAAGTCCCACCATCTGAATATTAACTATCTGCACGGTAAACTGATATAAATCCGGTAAAACTTCCATACCTGATCCGCTCGCAACTGAAGTCGCTGGTATATATTTATAATCCTCACCATAATTCATTTCTTTATCCAATAGTAATACACCTCCCACTCAATTTTGTATTAGGATGGCATCAATGAGAAAAAATATGCTCACATATAAGCTTTAAATTTTCCATGAATTTTCACAGGATTGTAAATGAAAAGACCAGGATACGTAACGGATCCTATCTTCTAAAGGATGTCATATGGTTTGATATGTCCAATGAGATGCAGCATATATAATAGGCTTAAATGCGGGCAAGTCCTTTCATCAGAAAAAATCCCTCTTTTAACTTAGAGTACCATCATGTAGAATGGTTACAGTAGCCAATGCAAATGATGTAACAGAAAGGATAGAAAAATTTTTGTATTTCATCATTTATATTTTCATTTTCATTTTAATCATATTACCACTCATTATTTACCCTATTTGCTTATTCAAATTTAATACTGATAAAACTATAGGCTTTTACTATATGGTAGAGGCTATTATTATTTTTTTGTTAATAAGTTTTGGCCATATTTATTATTATTTCATTTATGATATAGATTTATTTTCTACTTCAACTTATGCAAAACTCATGTTAACCTTGAGTCTAATCAGTGTACCACTTATTTATTTAGTAGGTCTTATCTATAGTAAAGTAAAAAAAGAAAGCCCTCTATCATTCAAAAACACTGTTATTATTGGCTTATGCCTCGCATTTTTTCTTGGCTGGCTAGTCCCACTCGTACATAAGATTTATTATGTTAAACGGTTAAACCAATTAGAAGAGAGATTTACGGATGTGAATTCAGACGAAATGACCAAAGATGGCGATATCGAGATTGCTCTCATTGACTCTTCTCATGATCCTATTTTACGACCATACCGTAGCGCCCCAAGGTATTATGAGAACTTTTTGTATATCAAGAATAGTAGTAACTCAACTTATAAGGGTACTATTTTTTTAACACTTTATAATAATAACAACGATAAATTTAATATAAAGGTTCTAGAAAATGTGGAAGTCCCTGCTAAAACGACACAACAATTAATTGACGACGAAGAAGAAAACGACATGTTAGATGAATGGAACCAATATTCTTTCAAAACAAAGCAACAAGTAAAAACATTTGATTCCATCGTATCGAACAACTAGTAATCAATATAATAATACCTGTTTTTTAAATTATAAATTAAGGAGTCAATCATGAAACAATCAAATGAACAATGGACATCAAAATTAGGTTTTATCTTAGCAGCTGCCGGATCTGCTATTGGTCTCGGAGCGATATGGAAGTTCCCGTACATGACTGGTATGTCAGGTGGAGGAGCATTCTTTTTTATTTTCATTATTTTTACAATCTTCATAGGATTACCGATTTTGCTAGCTGAATTTTTAATAGGTCGTGGCTCACAAAAAGATGCCGTTTCAGCTTATGCGTTTTTCGCACCACGTTCAGGATGGCCTGCAATTGGAATTCTTGGAATGATTACATGCTTTATTTTATTGTCTTTTTACAGCGTTGTCGGTGGATGGATATTATTATTTATTTATGAAACCCTTGTAGGTAATCTTTCCGGTTTATCAGAAGCAGAATATGGTGCCTTTTTCGATAATACAATTGCAAATTCAGGACTTGCTTTAGGTTCACAATTTTTATTTATGATTATAGCAATTGTAGTCGTTGCCCGCGGTGTGCAAAAAGGAATTGAAAAAGCCAGCAAAATTATGATGCCGGCCCTATTTATCGCATTTATTATATTAATCATCCGCTCGCTGACACTGGACAATGTGATGGAAGGATTAACATTTTTCCTTTATCCTGACTTTTCAAATATGGATTCAGAAACGATTTTGTATGCACTCGGCCAATCCTTTTTCTCCATCAGTGTCGGTGTATCAGTGATGGTTACTTATAGTTCTTACTTATCTAAACAGGAGGATTTGCCGAAATCAGCCTTTACAATCGTTACGATGAATATTTTGATTTCATTTCTCGCTGGGCTTGCTATCTTTCCAGCAGTGTTTGCTTTTGGTTTAGAGCCAGAAGCAGGGCCTGGTCTCCTTTTCGTTGTATTGCCAGCCGTCTTCAATCAAATTCCGTTTGGTGCATTCTTTTTACTTTTATTTTTATTATTATTTTTGTTCGCAACACTTACATCTGCTTTTTCAATGTTAGAAATTATCGTTGCAGCTGTCACGAAAGGAGATGCATCCAAGCGAAGTAAGACAACTTGGATCACAGGAATACTCATATTTGCAGCGGGAATTCCTGCCGCATTATCTGCCGGCGTATTAGCAGACGTACAAATTTTTGAAATGACAATGTTCGACTTTTCCGATTATCTTGTTTCTAATATATTGATGCCGATTGGCGCACTAATGATTGCCTTTTTCACGGGATTTATTATTCCGCGGAAGCGATTGTTGGCGGAAATGACTGCCGGATCGCATTATGGTAAAAAGATCTTCGCAGTTTGGCTTTTAATCATTAAATACATTGCACCAATTGCTATTATTATCGTTTTTCTAGATGTGATTGGCGTACTCAACTTTTAAATTCCTGTTCCATTGTAACAAATAGTTCAACAGGAGGTTATTCGTTACTGTAAGAGTGATTCTATAATATTATAAGGAAAGAATAACTTGTATTGCTTCCCTTTAACATACAAGAACTCGAGTTCACGATAGATAGATTCATTCCCTCGTCCCCTGTAATTTATACAACAAAACAACCTCTCTCTGACAAACATCAAAGAGAGGCTATTTTTATTCCCAAATACTTGTGGCGATTTCTACTACATGTCGCAGTTTATTCCACTGTTCTTCTTGGGTTAGCACATTTCCTTCTTCCGTACTTGCAAAACCACATTGTGGACTAATTGCTAGATTATCTAGATTTACGTATTGACTAGCTGCTTCAATCCTTTTCTTCACTTCTTGAACATCTTCCAATTCTGGAAACTTGGATGTAATCAATCCCAAAACAATTGTTAAATCTTGTCCTTTAAAATGTTTCAATGGCTCAAAGTCACCAGAGCGCTCATCATCATACTCTAAAAATAATCCATCTACATTTAGTTCTGTAAAAATAGCATCGGAAATTTTATCATAACCTCCACTAGTAATATAAGTTGAGCGGAAGTTGCCTCGACAAATATGCATAGTTATGAGCATGTCAGATGGTTTATTCGCGATAGCTTCATTGATACAACGTGTACGTAAGTCGATTAAAGCTTGTTCGTCCAATCCTGTCTTTTCGACAACAGCTTTTGTTCTATCGGGTGAAACAAAGTCAATCCATGATGTATCATCCAACTGTAAATACCGGCATCCAACATCATAAAATGCTTGAATTGCGTCCTGGTAGGCTTGTACTGTATCATTAAAAAAAGCATCTTGATCAGCATTATAATACTCATCGCCCTGGATTCTTGTAAACAACATGTTCGGGCTTGGAATCGAGAACTTAGGCATTTGAGTCCCGTCGCCATGCTTTTGTACAGCCTCTTTCAAAAACTTGAAATGATCCAACATATAATGCCCGTCAAACTTCACCTTGTCAACTACTTTAATCGCCTTATTTTTTGTTTTAGCACCTTTAAAACTGCTCACATATTCTGCTTCAAATTCTTCAACACCATGCAGACTTGATAAAAAATCCAAATGCCACCATGCCCGACGGAATTCACCGTCTGTTATAGATTTCAGACCAACCTCCATTTGCTTTATTACTATCTTTTCAATTTCTTCATCTTCAACTGCAGTAAGTTGCTGTTGGTCTATTTTCTTATTCTCAAAATCTATTCTTGCTTGTTTAATTCTCTCTGTTCTTAGCAAACTACCAACATGATCTGCTTTTGATGGTAAAGTAATAGTCATTTTAATTACCCCTTTCCAATTCTTACAATAAGTATATTTTAGATTGTTATTTAAAAAAACACAATAAAGTTTCACTTTCAACAATTCTGATATTTCTCCCAAATAAAATGGAATCAATATTTCATTTCAAAAATGCATAGGTTTTTATGATATTCACAAAACTTATGCCCCCCCTTTTTCATGCATTTCCTATATGGTTAAATATTACCATTTTTATTAGATTTTGAATTATTAAAATATTGCAAGTGCCTCCAATAAATATTGCATTTTTGTGAACTTTACGTATAATAATATCTATTACATTATTTATTATTTTTTGATAATTCGCACCAAATAATACAAATGTAATAGATATTCGGAATATAATGGATAAGAGCAAAATCTCTTAATCTGTATAAAGGAATGGTTCAATGGAAAAACGAAAGACTATACTAGATGTTAAAGATTTACAAACATCTTTTTTTACAGATAACGGAGAAATACCAGCTGTTGACCATGTTGATTTCCATATACGTGAAGGAGAAGTATTAGGAATCGTTGGTGAATCTGGCTGCGGAAAGAGTGTTACCTCTTTATCTGTCATGGGACTTGTACCAAAACCTCCTGGAAAGATTGTTGGAGGTGAAATACTTTTTGAAGACGATGACCTCTTAAAAAAGTCTGAGAAGAAAATGCAGAAAATTCGCGGAAACGAGATAGCTATGATTTTCCAAGAACCGATGACTTCATTAAACCCTCTATTTACAATTGGTAATCAAATGACTGAGAGCATGCTCATTCACAATAAGAAATGGTCCAAAAAACAAATACATAAAAAAGCAGTAGAAATGCTACAACTTGTTGGATTACCAAGGTCAGAAGAAATTATGAAGGAATACCCCCATCAACTATCTGGTGGAATGCGTCAACGTGTAATGATTGCTATGGCTCTCGTTTGTGACCCAAAAGTATTGATTGCAGATGAACCAACAACCGCCCTAGACGTAACGACACAAGCACAAATCTTAAAATTAATACGTCAATTAAATGAAAAGTTAAATACTGCAGTTATGCTTATTACGCATGATTTAGGCGTAGTCGCTGAAACATGTGAACGCGTTGTAGTCATGTATGCTGGACAAGTGATTGAAGAAGGACCAGTGGATAAAATATTCCAAAACCCCGAACATCCATATACCCAAGGTTTAATTAAATCTGTACCCGATGTTCGCAAAAAGGAAAGCCGTTTACACTCCATACCTGGGAATGTGCCCCTTCCCGGAACGATTCAACAAGGCTGTAAATTCAGAGATCGTTGCGCGTTTGCATTTGACCGCTGTTTTAATGAAGATCCTTCCCTATACCAAACGTCGGACAGTCAAAAAACTCGATGCTTTTTATATGATAAAAAGGAAGGAGCGAACCTAGATGACAAAACCATTACTCAAAGTTAACAATCTTAAAAAACATTTCCCTGTGCACGGTGGCATTTTGGGAAAAACAGTCGGACATGTGAAAGCGGTAAATGATGTCTCTTTTCAAGTGAATGAAGGAGAAACACTTGGAATTGTAGGTGAATCGGGTTGTGGAAAGTCGACAACAGGGAGAATGTTAGTAAGGTTATTGGAAGCAACGGATGGAAGTATTGAATTTGATGGTAAAGAATTAACAACACTTTCATCTGGGGAAATGAGGAAAATAAGAAAAGACATTCAAATGGTTTTTCAGGATCCATATGCTTCTCTTAATCCTCGACATACAATTGAGAAAATTTTAAGTGAACCACTTGTTGTTCACGGAGTAAAAGGTGAAAAAGAGCGTAAGAGACAAGTGCATGAGTTTTTAAAAATTGTTGGATTAAATGCCCAGCACGCAAAACGCTACCCACATCAATTCAGCGGTGGGCAGCGGCAACGAATTGGAATTGCCCGTGCACTCATGACAAATCCGAAGCTTATTATTGCGGATGAACCCGTTTCTGCACTTGACGTTTCCATTCAAGCACAAGTTTTAAACTTAATGCAGGATTTACAAAAGCAGTTTAATTTAACTTACATTTTTATTGCTCACGATTTGGGGGTGGTGCGTCATATTAGTGATCGAATTGGTGTCATGTACTTAGGAAAAATGGTGGAAATGTCTGATGCAGAAAAATTATACCAAGAACCATTGCATCCATATACACAAGCATTGCTTTCTGCGGTTCCTGTACCAGATCCAGAATTCGATAAAGATGAAACAGTTTTAGAGGGAGATATGCCAAGCCCTGTTGACCCACCTAGTGGCTGTGCATTCCATACTCGCTGTCCATTTAAAATGGATGTTTGCACGAAAGAGATTCCTGAATATCGGGAAGTAAAAGATGGTCATTATGTTGCATGTCATCTATACAATGAGACATCCAACAATGATATAACAAATCAAAAAGAGGAGGCTTTTACATGAAAGTAAAGCATACAAAGTTTTTATTAATGTTATTTTTACTAACTCTAGGCACTATACTTGCCGCATGCTCTGGCGGTGACAATGAAGCCGGTGGAAATGATGATGAAGAGGTCAATGCAAATGAATCAGGTGGTGGCGGAACACTTATTTTCGGTCGTGGAAGTGACTCCACATCTTTAGACCCATCCCGTACAACAGAGGGAGAAACTTTTAAAGTGACGAAAAACATCTTCGAAACAATTGTTGAATTTGAAGATGGAGGAACAGAGATTGAACCAGGTCTAGCACATGACTGGGAAGTATCAGATGATGGTTTAACGTATACATTCGAATTGGAAGAAGGCGTTACATTCCATGATGGTACAGACTTTAATGCGGAAGCCGTAGTTAAAAACTTCGAACGTTGGGCATCAGGAGATTCAGAAATGTTCCCATATTATAATACGATGTTTGGTGGTTTTGAAGGAGACGACGGTCATGTCATTGAATCTGTAGAAGCCGATGACGACTACACTGTTACTTTTACATTGACACGTCCACAAGCTCCATTCCTAAAGAACCTTGCAATGGATATGTTTGCTATTTCGAGTCCTGAGGCTATTGAAGAGCAAGGGGATGATGATTACGAAAGAAACCCTGTAGGTACAGGCCCTTTCGAGTTTGTTGAATGGCAACCTAATGACTCTATTACAGTTGAGAAATATGATGATTATTGGAAAGAGGGCCTTCCGAAATTAGATGAAGTAGTCTTCCGTTCTATTCCAGATAATGCTTCTCGACTAAACGCATTAACAGCTGGCGAAATTGATTTAGCTGATGGAATCAACCCATCTGATGGGGATTCTATTGAAGACAATGCAGATTTACAATTAATTGAACGTCCATCTATGAACATTGGTTATTTAGGTTTAACTGTGACACGCGAACCTTTTGATCAAAAAGAAGTTCGTCAAGCAATGAACTATGCGATCGACCAGGAAGGAATTATTGACGCATTTTACGAAGGGCGCGCAGAAGTTGCTGTAAATCCAATGCCTTCTTCTATCGAAGGATACAATGAAGATATTGAAGGATATGAGTATGATCCAGAAAAAGCTAAAGAGTTACTTGAAGAAGCAGGATTAGAAGATGGCTTTGAAATGGAATTATGGGCAATGCCAGAACCACGTCCTTACATGCCAGATGGTCAGAAAATTGCAGAAGTTATCCAAAAGGATCTAGCCGAAGTTAATATTGATGCAGAAATTGTCTCCCACGAATGGGCAACGTATTTAGAACTTGCTGAAAAAGGAGATGCAGATGCATTCTTGCTTGGTTGGACTGGTGATAACGGTGACCCTGACAACTTCTTATATGCACTACTAGACGAAGATAATATCGGTAGTAACAACTACACTTACTACGAAAACGATGAAACACATGATTTATTCATTGAAGCACAAACAGAAGTAGATCAAGACAAACGTAATGAGCTATATGAAGAAGCACAAGAATTATTGCATGAAGATGCACCTTGGGTTCCATTAGCACACTCGACTCCTCTTCTAGCTGCGGCAGAAGATGTGACTGGATTTGAACCACACCCAACTGGGTCAGATTTACTTTCAGAAGTTGAATTTAAATAATTAACAGTTTGAAGACAGGGGGAAGTCTGTTGGATTTCCCCCATTTTTCTATTAAATGAATGAATTCCATAACTGTCCATTCGAGTTTAAACGCGAACAATTACGGAAAATGTAATCTATTTTGTGCAACAATGGCTTTCACTGCAGGCGGACGCTTTAACTTCATAACAGCTAAGGGGGCGACATCTGTTCAAGAAGA
>DATGUH010000195.1:0-7640 GCA_035301445.1 Pseudogracilibacillus sp.
CGTTATTTTGTGGAAATTGTTTCGTTAATTGTTCCAATTGTAGACTCATATATTCTAACCTCCCTAATTTTATAAATCATATTGGTTTGGTATGAATTAAAGGTATCATAGCACGATACTTTTGCTTTGGCAATAGGCGAAAGTCATTTATGTTCATTTATTTTCTATTTTTCCAAATAATCGTATGAATAGTTGGTTTAATATATTAATAATCTATATTAAGAGAAGAAAGATTATTAGGTTATAATGTTAAGGCGAATTTGATTACGAGAGATGAGGAGACAAATGAAAAAGTGGTTTCATCGCTCTTTAAAAAATCAGTTGATTTTATTTATGCTCATCGCATTGTTTGTACCGGTATTTTTTTTAGGGATAATATCATATTTAACATCCTTTCAATTATCGAAAGAACGTGCCGAAATATCCGGACAAAGCTCCCTGGAACAATTAGAAAATTCTATTGAATTTATAGTCGATGATGCACTAGGAATGTCAGTATTTTTAATTGGAAGCCACGATGTGCAGGATTATATGGAGAAAGATACTAGTACACCACAGCAACGCAGTAATATTACTGGCTTTCTATCTAATTTAGCTTATTCTAAAGATTATATTTCTAATATTACGCTTTATCCATTGGGCCGTAACCCAAATTTATCAACAAATACAAAGCATGCTGAACAAGATTTGAACATAGAACAGAAGGAAAATAAGTGGTGGACATATAGGTCATACGAAGAAACGGTAAGTGGTGTGCAAGAAACAGTAACGTTAACGAGACCTGTGAGAAGCATGAGTGATTTTAAAGATATTGGTTATTTAACAATCAGTTTAAATCAGGAGTATTTGGATGATTTATTAAACTCTATTGATTGGGAGTGGGATGGAACAGTATTGTTATCAAAGGATCAATTATTGCTCGCCAGTAATAAAGACGAAACAATAGACGATATGAACGTTAGGCGCATATTAGAGAATGTTGAAGATAATGAGAAGTCTGCCTTTTACCCTAATAATCTTTCTGGAGATAAATCAACAATATTTTCCACGACTATATCAGAGGTTGATTGGAATTTAGTTGGAGTGATTCCATATAAAGAATATAGTGCTCAAAACCGGTATTTATTGTGGTTTACATTTATAGCCATAATTGTTGCTTCAATTTTTATTTTATTATTTGTTTATTTCTACATTTCTAAAGTTATTGATCCATTAATATTACTTACAAAAGCATTACAAAATACTGCTCCGGGAGAGAAGATTGAAGGATTTACGTTGGAATCAGAAAATGAAATCGGGAATTTGATGACTAGTTATAACAAATTAAATGATCGAATCAGTATTTTGATGGAACGGGTGAAGAATAATGAAGCAATTAAGCGGCAAATAGATCTACAAGCATTACAAAAACAAATCAACCCCCACTTTTTATATAATACTTTGGCATCCATTCACTGGACTGCATTAGAAAAGCAGTCACAAGAAATTTCAAAAATGGTCTCATCTTTGAGCCTTTACTTAAGATACAGCTTGAATAAAGGTAGTGAATTTTGCACGGTTGAACAGGAGATGGAACATTTAAATCAATATATATACATTCAAGAAATTCGTTTCCCTAACCAATTTCATATTCTGTCAGATATTCCACCCGAGGTAAAGCAGCATAAAATTTTGAAACTAGTGCTACAGCCTTTAGTAGAAAATAGTATGATACACGGGAAGAAACCCGGAAGTAAACTTCATATATTCATTTCAGTAGATGTTTATGAAGGACAATTACAATGTAAAGTCAGTGATGACGGACAAGGAATATCAAGAAAAAAAATGATACAACTTCAGACTCAATTTGAAAATGATATAAAAGAACGTGGTGTTACTGGTAGGAATTATGGTTTGCGAAATGTCAACTTGAGATTGGCAATGCATTATGGATATGCATCAGGACTTTCTGTATCTAATCGTTCAGATATTGGAGTAGTCATTTCATTTACAATTCCTTTAGAAAGGGAGCGTTCCTAGAAATGAAAGTATTAATAGTTGATGATGAAGTTATTATTCAAAATGCTATGATTAATGTACTTCCATGGGAGGAGCATTCTTTTCAAGTATTGCCTCCAGCTTCATCTGGAGAAGAAGCATTACAACTGGTTCATAAACATCATCCTGAGATCATCATTTCTGATATTAGAATGCAAGGGATGACTGGCTTGGAATTTATTCGTTGTTTGAAAGCGGTGAAGTATCCTAAAGAAGTAATCATCCTTTCTGGTTTTGATGAATTTGATTATGTACAGGAAGCGATTAAACAGGATGTTAGTGATTATTTATTAAAAACAAGTTCACCTGCAGAAATATTGGAATCAGTTAATAAAGCGAGAACAAGATTAGCTGAAACAAAACGTTTTATTCAGTTAAAAGCATCAAAAGAAGAACAAAATATAAATAGAAAACTAAAAACACTATTATCTAGGCCATTAAAAGATGAATTATTTAATGAATTTATTCGTGAAAATAAGTCGTTGTCTGGAGCTGTTTATGAACTAATCCTCATAGATAAGGTTATGGATGACAAGACGTTTTTTACATGCAGTAATAAATGGAACTCCTATTTGTATGGAAAGTGGCTGATTTATCAGGAGCAAACATTGATAATCATTAAACGCAACCCTAATTTAAGTGATGATTATTTACTTCAAATGGCAGCAAAGCAAGTACATGCTATATATAATGAACCTTTATTTCAAAGTAAAACAATGACAACGCTCAACTTACTTTCTAAAAGGTTTGACAGTATTAATCGTATAACAGCATATAAATGGCTTTTCCCTAATGAAATTATCATAGATATCGAGGATCTAAAAACAAGGAAAGGAATCTCATATATAGATCGATTTAAGCAACATGAGGAAGAATTAATCCATGTAATCAGAACTGGTGAAAAACGATTATTAAGAGAATGGATCAATCGCTTTGTACATTGGTTGTTCGAGCATCCAATGGCAACACCAAATTCTATAGCACATTATGTGCAGCATTTATATTATAATGTCATTCGATATTTAGAGAAGATATATCAATTAAAAGGAAACTATGGTTCGGGATTATTAATGACCGACCAATTTTTCTCCAATCCAGTAGCATTATTGATGGATATTTTTTCACAATTACAGCAGTTAATTAAGGGGCAAAAAGAAGGAGCAGAACATTATGTAGAACTTGCTATTTCCTATATGGAACGAAACATTGGTAAGTTTATTACGTTACAAGATGTTGCAAATGATATACATATTCATCCAAATTATTTGAGTGAAGTAATCCGTAAACAAACAGGACAGTCCTTCACTGAATTGCTGACGGAAAAACGACTTAACAAATCTGTAGAATATTTATTATTTACAAAAGAAACCGTGGGTCAAGTAGCTGGTTTAGTTGGATATAAAGATCATAAGTACTTTACGAAAATCTTTAAAAAACATTTTAAACTTACACCAAGTGCTTATCGTAGAAGTGTTGAAAAATGAGAATGAACCTTTTGTTTTTCGCCTAACATCCTTTTATTTATCTCCTTTTACTTATGTAAGTGTTTTCATATGATGGAATTAAGAAAAAGAAAGGAGAGATGAAATTGAGGAAATATGTCATCATATCTTTATTATTATTTTGTATGTTGTTTTTTGTGGGATGTAGTTTTAGTCAAGATGGCGATGGTAATGAAGATGGAGATAATAATGATCAAGCATCTATATCTATTTGGCATAACTTCTCCGGGGAGGACTTACGGGCAGGTGTTGTCCAGCAAATTATAGAAGATTTTGAAGAAGAATACCCTGATGTAGTAGTGGATGCCCAAGCTATTCCTGTAGATGGGTATCGGGAAAGGATTAGTACTGCTGCTGCTGCGAAAGAATTACCGGATGTGTTTTTAGGGTATCCAGGTAGTTTTACAGATGAATATTATGAAGGCGATTTAATTCAGCCAATTACGCCAATTTTTGAAGAAAACCCGGAATGGGAAGAAGGATTTTTGGATGAAGCTTTAGATATTTTCGAATATGATGATGAATTATATTCAGCTCCGGTAGCGATATCAGCAACTTCCTTTTTATTTTATAATAAGGAACTTTTTGAAGAAAATGATATAGAATTTCCGACTACTTGGACTGAATTAATGGAGGCAATTGATGCATTTAATGAATTGGACATTACCCCCATATCATTGGGCAATAAAGAGCCGTGGGTTGCACAGTCAACGACATTTGGTGCCATTGCAGACAGGGTGACAGGTACAGAATGGTTTATGGATGCAGTTGAGCAGGACGGAGCTACGTTTACGGATGAGGAGTTTATTACTGCTTTGGAGTATTTTCAAGACTTGGTAGAAAATGATGCGTATCAAGAAGGAGCAAATGGAATTGATGATACACAGGCACAACAGTATTTTGCCCAAGGAAATGCAGCAATGATTGTAGATGGTTCGTGGACGATTAGTGGACTTGCTGGAACAGTATCTGAAGATGTTTTAGAAAAAATAGGTGTCGCAGTTTTTCCAGAAATTGAAGACGGTGACGGAAGTGGTAATACTATTACAGGTGGACCTGGCGGTGGATTCTTATTAAACAGCAAAACAGAAGGTGCTGATAAAGAAGCGGCACTCGATTTAATATATGCTTTAAGTGATGAAGATGCGCAAAAAGCAATTGCTGAAAGTGAGTCCTTGGTTATGTATGATGTTGATATTCAGAAAGATGAAGTAAGTCCATTGTTTTATGATACGTTCAATCTGTTAAAGGACGCTGAATTTGCACCGGTGTATGATATCTATTTATCTTCAGAAGCTGCTGAAGAAGTAAATAACGGTTTACAAGATATAATGCTGGGTAGTGATTTAGAGTCTGTTGCTGAAAACATACAAAAAGCACAAGAAAAGTAATAGCGGGAAGGTAAAAAGAGGAGGAAAAATAATATGCCAAACAGTATAAAGTTAAAAGGGCTATTAATTGTGACATTACTTCCTGCTCTTTTGCTTTATTCAATATTTGTTATTATTCCTATATTTTGGTCAGCATATTATGGGTTTTTCGATTGGTCGGGTATTTCAGAGTCGACATTTATTGGCCTTGATAACTATAAAGAAGCTTTAACTAGCTCTATCTTCTGGAAGTCATTTAAGAATAATCTTATTTTAGTTGTTGCCTCTGTTTTTGGGCAAATTCCAATTGCACTTGGATTTGCTTTATTACTAAGGAAAAACAATATGATGCAAAGATTTGTCCGTTCTGCTATCTTTTTTCCTATGGTTGTTTCAACAGTTGTTGTTGGTCTCATTTGGGGTTATATTTATCATCCCCAAATTGGAATATTAAATCAATTATTAGAAGGCATTGGTCTAGGTTCTTGGACTAATTCTTGGTTAGCTGATCCGTCTATTAACATGTACGCTGTGTCTATTCCGATTATTTGGAACTACATTGGACCATATCTTATTATCTTTATTGCTGCAATACAGAATATACCAAGCGAAGTTGAAGAAGCGGCATTATTAGATGGGGCAACTGGATTTAAAAAGTTAAAGTACATTACTTTGCCAATGGTTTGGACGACTGTGAAAATTGCAATCATCTTAGCTATTTCTGGAAGTCTAAAAGCATTTGATCAAATTTATATTATGACAGGTGGTGGGCCTGCCCAATCTACAGAGCTTATGGCTACCTATATGTATAATAATACTTTCATGGTTTACCGTTATGGATATGGCTCGGCTATTTCAACACTTATAATTATTTTTAGCCTCATTTTAATCGGAATCAGCCAGTTGGTGACAAAACGTAAAAATGATGATGCGGGTTAACGTCTAGATGGGAATTATGGCAAATGGACAAAGAACAATTGCCAAATATTTTATGGGGAGGCATATATGGAGTATTCAACTAGATATTCAAAATCAAAAAGTGTGAAAGATATCTTCTTTACCATAGTAAAAAATGGTCTGCTCATTATATTTGCTTTACTCATGATTTATCCGCTCATTTGGTTGTTTATAAGTGCTTTTAAAACATCAGAAGATTTTTTTCAAAATCCTTTTTTATTACCATCTGAGTGGATTTTGGATAATATTATCGATGCGTGGAATATTGCTCATTTAGGAAAGGCGATGATCAATTCAATCATAGTAACGGTGAGTGCAACTTGCTTAACTGTATTTGTTGGTGCTTTAACTGCTTATGCTTTATCACGCTTTTCTTTTAAGTTAAAAGGATTACTAATGGCTTTCTTTCTATTAGGGTTATTAATTCCAATTCACAGTACGCTTGTCCCTTTATTTATCATGATGAATAAAATCGGGATGTTGAATACGTATTGGGCATTAATTTTTCCTTATACTGCTTTTGAATTACCGATAGCAATTTTTCTTGCAACCGCATATATGTCAACCATTCCAAAGGATTTAGAGGAATCTGCTTATATAGATGGTTCAGGTTATTGGGGAGTGTTTTTCCGAATGATGCTTCCGCTATCTACTCCTATTCTTTTTACAGTAGCTATTTTGTCCTTTTTAAGATATTGGAATGAATTTGTTTTTGCATTGGTCTTCATCAATGATTCCAGTTTGAAAACATTGCCATTGAGTCTTGCGATGTTTTCAGATGGATATACAACGAATTATGGCTTAACGATGGGGGCTATGGCTGTAGCTGTCGTTCCAACAATTATTATGTATGTAATCTTCCAAGAACAAATTATGAAAGGAATGATGGCAGGAGCAGTTAAAGGTTGAGTAGCCAGATGAAGGGGGGCTGGCCATGATTGCGAATGTTCTATCATATTACTCTTTGATCGTACAAAAGATATATCGTTTAGCTTTATTTCAAGTACTTTGGTTTTGTTTTACTCTTTGTGGTGGTATTATATTAGGTTTATTTCCTTCTACCTATGCATTACTTGAAATGTCGAGACAGACCGAGGATTTGCAGTTGAAAGAGTATATACAGCAATATAAAAAACATTTTGTTTATGCTTTTAAAAAAACGAATAAGGCAGGAGTCGTTTATCTTATTATGCTCTTCTTAATGGGAATGAATTTGTTTATTTTCAATGAGTTATTCATTATGCAAATGGTTGTCTTAGGATGTATGTTTCTTATACTTTTAATGATTCTTTACTTTCTTCTCTTTTTTAACAATGAATTAACTGTCATTCATCAATGGAAACAATCGCTTGGCAATGTATTTTTACATCCTAAAAACAATTTATTGTATGTCACTATTTTAATCGGGGGATATATAGTAAGTCAGTTTTCTCCGGGTTTAGCTATATTTTTTAGTGTTAGTATTGCTGCTCGTTTAATTGCTAAAATAAGTGTTTCTACACATGAGGAATATGGTAATAGAGAAAGGATTCTTAAATAAGTTTTCATGTTGGCTATTCTCTTCAAACGGGATGGCCTTTTATTTTTGTTTACATTCAACAATAGGAAATAGTATAGTATACTAAAGACATAGGAATTAAATGATTAAAAGGGTGACGTGAAATGAAAGTTGTTAATAATTTGACGGAATTGATTGGTGAAACACCGATTGTTAAGCTGAATAGAATTGTTCCCGAAGATGCTGCTGATGTTTATATTAAATTAGAATCATATA